>DAOLFO010000399.1:0-2676 GCA_035326305.1 Chitinophagaceae bacterium | reverse complement strand
ACGCCCGGGCGCAGTTTATCTACCGGGAAGGAAACCCCACACTGTCCTTTTATGGATTTGAGTGGGCCGGTGTGGACAAAGCAAACGGAAGAAACGTGTATTATGTAAATGATCCTGATGATGATAAGGCTGGCGATTTTGAATACAATGGCAGAGGCGCTACTTATGTTTTTGGAAGAGCAAACAGGATAATCATTGGAGATGCCACACCCAAAGTTTTTGGTGGCTTTAATACGGAACTGGAATATAAAAATTTTTCGGTAGCACTTAACTTCATTTATAAAATAGGCGGCAACCTGTATGATGGTGCATTCAAAGATGTAGCAGATGACGGATACTATTGGGAGAGAATAAGAGCGCAATATGCCTGGGATAATATGTGGACCGATAATAACACCAATGGTACACTTCCGAAACTCAGCGGCAACGACCTGATAGACCCAATGCAATACAGCACCCGCCAGCTACACAATGCATCTTTCCTGCGTTTAAAAAATCTTACACTGGCGTATAGAGTACCGTCAGCACTTCTGCAAAAAATTAATGTATCGAGCGCCCGGTTTTTCATAAATGGCACCAACCTGCTGACAGTAGCCAAATATAAAAATGCAGATCCTGAGGTCAACCAGTTTGGAACCAGGGGCTGGGAAACGCCGTTTGGTAAAACATATGCCTTTGGTATAGAAGTAAGTTTTTAAACAACTTAACGAACTAATAATATTTTATATATGAACAAGTATATCATATTTATAATAATCACCAGTGCGGCTTTTACCTCACTGGTGTCATGCAAAAAAGGTTTTCTGGATGTACCTCCTACTGATTCAGGAGATGCTGCTAACTATGTTAAAACGGCTGCTGATGCCAAAATAGCTATGAACGGTATCATGCGCAGAATGACCAGTTCTTCCTATTACGGACGAAATTTCATTTTATATGGTGATGCAAAAGGAGGAGACCTGACTGTGTACTCACAGGGCAGGGGACTTGATAACTTATATACCTTTAATCATGCGCCCAGCTCCGGAAGCTATGGTGATGCCTGGTCAGCTATGTACAATGTTTTACTGCAAGCCAATACGCTTATAAAAGCCATTGATGATCTGAAAAGCGGCGGCTCTACCGAAAACTTTGATATGTATAAAGGGCAAGCGTTAACGATAAGGGCACTCGTGCATTTCGACCTGGTGAGATTATATGGCCAGCCTTATAATGAAGATAAAACGGCCCTGGGAGTACCTACAATAACAACTCCGTTACCAGCATCAGCACAGCCACTACGGAACAAAGTTGAGGATAATTATATCCAGATACTGAAAGACCTGAAAGATGCAGAGCCGCTGTTGCCAAAAACTAAGAGCAACGGCTATATCAATTACTATGGAAATAAAGCGCTGCAGGCCAGGGTTTACCTTTTTATGGGAAATAATGGCGATGCACTGACAGCCGCCGAAGAAGTGATAGGAGCCACCGCATTATATTCCTTATATACACCGGCTAACTGGGTGAGCTCCTGGCGGGCACAGTTCGGCTCAGAATCCATTTTTGAGCTGGGCATACATCCTGCGCAGAACGATCTGGGAAATGCTTCGCTGGGCGCTTACTTGCGTGCAAAAGGCAAAGGAGGCAGCGCTATCCTGGGCTGGTTTGGAGCCAGTGATTATTTTCTGGACAGGCTCAATGAAGATCCTGCTGATGTAAGGTGGGGGGTAATGGATGCAGATGAAATATCTGCTACCCGGCTGGGGGCCTGTTATAAATACAGCGGTAGCAAAGATTTGCTTGGGGATGGTAAATCCACTGCTACAGCTGTAAATATCAAAGTGATCAGGCTTTCTGAAATGTATCTCGTAGCCGCAGAAGCAGCATTGCCCACCAACCCATTGAAAGCTGCCAATTACTTAAATGAGATCCGGAAGCGCTCCCCTGCCCTGGCGCCGGCCACAGAACTTACGGTGACCCTGGATATGATAATGGATGAAAAAAGTAAGGAGCTTTTTGGCGAAGGGCATCGCTTTTTTGATATGATACGCCTGAACAGATCTATCACTTTCAATGATGAATATATTGGTGCAGCTATTTCACATCGCCCGAAAACGATTGACCGCACGTTCTTTAAAACAATTCTGCCTATCTCACAGGGAGAGATCAATGCAAACCCTGGTTTGGCTGATCAGCAAAACCAGGGCTATTAACAATCTTGAAAAAACGACAGAAAAAAAGGGAGCCACATCCAATTGGGTGTGGCTCCCTTTTATCTTTTTCCTTTAAAAAAATCCTTCATCAACTGCGCACACTCTTCCTTCAGTATGCCGCGTACCAGTTCCGTTTTTGGATGAAAAGGCCAGTTTTGACCGGTGGTTTTGCGGTAGCCGTTCTTTTCGTCATCGGCGCCAAAAACAATCCTTCCTATTTTGCTCCAGTACAGGCCGCCGGCACACATGAGGCAGGGCTCTACGGTCACATATAACGTTGCTTCCGGCAGGTACTTGCTGCCCAGGAAGTTGAATGCCGAAGTAAGCGCAATGATCTCTGCATGCGCCGTAGGGTCATTCAGGCGCTCTGTCATATTATATCCGCGGGAAATGATCCGGCCATTCTGCACTACAATAGCACCTACCGGGATCTCTTCTTCCTCAAAAGCACGGCGGGCCTCTTTCAGGGCCAGTGTCATAT
>DAOLFO010000398.1:0-2680 GCA_035326305.1 Chitinophagaceae bacterium | reverse complement strand
CAGTCGCGGGTGCCATGCAGGATATAGGTATGGCAATTCACCTTTCTTATCCACCTGTCCGTACGCAGGTGATAGCGCAGTACATATTTCATGGGGAGCAACGGCAGAAAACGTTCCGCCACCTTACGGAAGCTGTAATAAGGCGCATCCAGTATAAGGTAGCGGGGCTTATTTTCCGCTGCCAGCCAGCAGGCAAAGCCACTGCCAATGCTGCGGCCATACAGGATAATGTGATGCTCCGGGTACTGTACCAGCAGTGTGTCGTACACAAACTGCATATCGCTCAGCATCTTTTTTTCACTGCGCTTGCCGGTGCTTTTTCCAAAGCCGCGGTAGTCCACCATCATTACATCATAATTATACCGGTAAAAGTCGCGGGTATACCTGGCCCAGCCCTTTATGCTCCGCGTATTGCCATGAAAATAGAGTATAAGCCCGGCAGGTTTTTCCCGGTAAAAATGCAGCCCGTTGATACGTACGCCCGGTTCCACATCAAAAAAATATTCCCGGAAGGGCAGGTCGTATTTAAACTGGAAATCCTGCTTCAGCTTTTCCGGCTTGAAGATAAACCGCTCCTGCAGGAAATAAGCAATGACTGATAAAACAGCGATGCCAATAATAATATACCAGATGAATGCGGGCAAGTTGGTTTATGAGTTAGTAAGGTTTAAATAGCAAATTACAAGAAACAAATAAGGAAAAAGGGAAAAATCAAAAGTAAAAAACAGTACCGGCAAATCACCAATTTGTCGTGAATCGTCAATCGTGAACAGGGCGCTTGCAGCTAATGGCTCAGCAAATTCGTAAATCCTAAATCGAAATTCGTAATTTGCCATGCCGTACATCTTGCAAATCATAAAATCAGAAATCCTTACATCAGCCATCAACCGCTTCGCCGTACGTTGTACCCCGCACATCTTCCCGCCGCTATCAGTCTTCCACCCGTGTCAGCTTCAGGTTGGTAACCGGCGCTACAATCAGCGGAAATTTTTCTACGGTTACGTTTGCTGCATCCAGGCCAAAGCCCCTTTCTTCAGACAGGCTGCGTTCTTTGAGCCAGAAGTGGAATTTCATAATCACCCTTTCCAGGAATGGCAGTTCATTGTCCTGGCTCAGGTATTTTTCCATCACCATAAACTGAAAATCGCCTACTACATTGTTGCTGGCAAGGCTTTCGTAGCGGCTGATGATATTTACTTCCTTATTGGCTACAAGATCTTCCACCACTTTGCGGAACATCAGGTTTATCCGCGGCTCCATCCGGAAGCCCAGGCGGAAATCCACCCGGATAATATCATTGGGAATGATATGTTCCACCTTGTATTCGCAGGTATAGGGATCATCCATCGTATCTACATGCACAAACCAGTAAATATCGGCCCGCTTGGGTTTTTTATTAAGGATGGAATAAATAATCTTATGTTCAATCTCTTTCGGATTGTTGGCGCTGGTGAGGTATACCAGGTGAGTGGCATATTTAGGCACAGACTTATCATTGCTCAGCTCCTGTATTTTAGGGATGTAATGTTCCATGCGCACAAACTCCACATAGCGGTTTTTGATTTTCCGGGCACGGAACCATACATACATTACCAGGAACATGAGGCCTCCCGTCAGCAGGCTGATGTAACCGCCATGCGCAAATTTGTCCATCAGCGCTACAAAATACCCGGTCTCTACAATAAAATATGCGATAAGGAACAGGTAGATCCATCCGGGCTTTATACGGTGCAGCACCAGGTAATTGGCAAAAAGAATAGTGGTGGACAGCATCGTGACGATGATAGCCAGCCCATAGGCGGCTTCCATATTGGAAGATTCACGGAAGTAGAGCACGGTGCCCACGCAGCCGATAAACAGCATCAGGTTGATAGCCGGGATAAAAAGCTGGCCTTTTTCCTCTGAAGGATACCTGATCTTAAGCTTGGGCCACAGGTTGAGGCGCATGGCTTCACTGATTAGGGTAAATGCACCGGATATCATAGCCTGGCTGGCGATAACGGCTGCAGAAGTGGCAATGATAACGCCGGGCAGTATGAACCAATGGGGCATGAGATCATAAAAGGCATTGATGCCAAGCGTTTTTTTCACTTCGCTGGTAATGGTCAGCCCGCTGTGATGTGATAGCAGGTAAGCCCCCTGTCCAAAATAGTTGAGCAGCAGGCAGGCTTTTACATATATCCAGGTGGCGCGGATGTTGCTGCGTCCGCAATGTCCCAGGTCGCTGTACAGCGCTTCCGCCCCGGTGGTACATAGAAAAACGGCCCCGAGCAGCCAGAACCCTTCTGGGTAGGTACGCAAAAACTCTACCGCATAGTAGGGGCTAAGCGCTTTAAATATGGAGAGATCGTCAAAAACATGTACGATGCCCAGCACTGCCAGCATGGAAAACCAGACCATCATAACGGGCCCGAACATTTTGCCGATAGAGGCAGTGCCAAATTGCTGCAGGAAAAAAAACAGGGACAGGATGATCAGTACAATGATGACCGTGGTATCTGTGCTGATGCCGCGCAGGGCGGGAAGTTCTTCCAGCCCCTCTACGGCAGAAGTGATGGAAATGGGCGGTGTGATGATGCCATCGGCCAGCAGGGCGGCACCGCCTATCATGGCGGGCACAACGAGCCATTTTTTTCGCCGCCGCCCCAGTGCATACAGGGCAAAAGTGGCGCCTTCACCC
>DAOLFO010000058.1:0-13534 GCA_035326305.1 Chitinophagaceae bacterium | reverse complement strand
TTTTGTAGCTCCATCCGCTGATAAATCCCCCTGACATATCAGTATATAAAATTTTTCCGCTAAATGAATTTCTGGAAAAGTAGGTGGGTTTCTGTGAAGAGCTATTATCCGGCAGTACATGCATAAGGGCGGCCCGGTTTGAACCCCGTTTTCTTGCTTTTTAAAACAAGCAACCGGGTTGAGCTTTCGGTATTATCGCCCTGAGCCCGGTTTCTTTCAAACAACCCCGGCGTTTTGTCAAACCTCACAGGCGTTTCTATAATGTGCCAGTTTTTATCCTGACAGGATAATGCCTGCCCCCATTGTGGAACCGGGTTTTTAAACCTCTGTTTTCCATCAGAGCCCAGGGAAAGGGTTGTGCCGATATTTTGGTCAAACCATATTTTGGCATCAGCAGCAGTGAACGCTGTTGTATCCATGTCCGGGTTTGACAGTTCTTGTCCGTTTCTTTGGCATCCGGAAATAATAAGCAAAGTGGAAAATACGGCGAACAATGCGCCAGAGCGAATTTTCATCATGTGAAAAGGTTTAGGTTTAAGAAGAATAGTGACAATCAAATCTAATGATTTTCTGATTTCAAAAAAAATCGCTCATAAATCAACAATCCCGAACACTGGCATTATTTTCTTGTTATTACCTTATCCGCGGGAAGCGGGTATGCCGGTTCTCTGCCGGATTGTTGTAAATTGTAAGAGCTATGCGGGGATTTCATTTTACACGGTTTGATAAAAATGCGGAAGGCAAAAGCAAATTCGAACAATTGCTCAGCCTGCTCCTGCAATTGCTCACCTACACCAGCGGCGATGCGGGAGAAGCACTGCAATGGCTGAATGAGCTGGATAAGCAGTACCAGTTGACAGATGATGAATATGGCATGGGCGACTTTATAGATGAGCTGCGTGAGAAAGGATATATCACTGATGATAAACAACGGGGTGAAATCAGGATAACACCCAAGACCGAACAGGGCATCCGCAAAAAAAGCCTGGAAGAAATATTCGGTAAATTAAAAAAAACAAAAAGCGGCGATCACCACAGCTTCAAGCCCGGCCAGGGAGATGAGCAAAACCCGGAAACGCGGCAGTTTCAGTTTGGTGATATGCTGGAGCAAATTGATTTTACCGAATCCATCCGCAATGCGCAGATCAATCATGGTATTGACAGCTTTCACATGCAGGAAGATGACCTGAGCATCCGCGAAACGGATTTCAGGGCGCAGACCTCCACCGTGCTGATGATTGATATTTCCCACTCCATGATCCTGTATGGTGAAGACCGCATCACACCGGCAAAAAAAGTAGCCATGGCGCTGAGTGAGCTGATCAAAACAAAATATCCCAAAGACACACTTGACATCGTGGTATTTGGCAATGATGCCTGGCCCATAGAAGTAAAAGACCTGCCCTACCTGCAGGTAGGCCCTTATCATACTAACACGGTAGCCGGGCTGGAGCTGGCCATGGATCTGCTGCGCCGGAGAAAAACCCCCAATAAGCAGATCTTTATGATCACCGACGGGAAGCCCACCTGCCTGAAAATCGGCAAGCGGTATTATAAAAACAGCTTTGGCCTGGACCGTAAAGTGATCAACCGCTGCATGAACCTGGCAGCGCAATGCAAAAAGCTGAAAATACCCATCACCACCTTTATGATCGCCACGGATCCTTACCTGCAAAAATTTGTACAGGAATTTACGGAGATGAATCACGGGAAAGCTTTTTTTGCCGGGCTGGATAACCTTGGCGCTTTTATATTCCGTGACTTTGAAAGTGGTAAAAGAAAAACATTGTATTAAACCACAATTGATGACTTTATTGGAAAACGAAAACCATGAACATTAAAAACATAAACACCCTGGGCCAGCTAAAAGCAGCCGGTTATAAACCCAGGAGCATTAAAGAAGAGATCAGGCAAAACCTGGTCAGTAGGCTGAGCCAAAAGGAAGATACTTTTTCCGGCATAGTGGGCTATGAAGACACGGTGATACCGGATGTGGAAAGGGCTTTGCTGAGCAGGCATAATATCCTTTTTCTTGGTTTGCGCGGCCAGGCCAAAACAAGGATGGCCCGGCAAATGACATCCCTGCTGGATGAATATATACCCGTGATCCCCGGCAGCGATATCAATGATGATCCCCTGCAGCCCATATCGCAGTATGCCCGTGACCTGATCGCTGACAAAGGCGATGATACACCTGTGGCCTGGCTGCACCGCAGCCAGCGCTATGGCGAAAAGCTGGCCACACCCGATGTAAGCGTAGCCGACCTTATCGGTGATATTGACCCCATCAAAGCAGCCAACCTGAAGCTCAACTTTGCCGATGAGCGGGTGATACACTATGGCATCATTCCCCGCAGTAACCGGGGCATATTTGTTATCAATGAGCTGCCTGACCTGCAGGCACGCATACAGGTAGCCCTTTTTAATATCCTGGAAGAAGGTGATGTGCAGATACGCGGATTCAAATTGCGGCTGCCGCTTGATATCCTGTTTGTATTTACCGCCAACCCCGAAGACTATACCAACAGGGGCGCTATCGTAACGCCATTAAAAGACCGTATCGAAAGCCAGATACTTACGCACTATCCCCGCTCGCTGGAGCAGGCGCTGGAAATAACGGAGCAGGAAGCAGATGTAAGTGAAGATCAAAAATCGAAAGTAGCTATCAGCGACCTGGTAAAGCGGCTGATAGAGCAGGTAGCTTTTGAAGCACGCAGCAGTGAGCTGGTGGATAAAAAAAGCGGCGTATCCGCACGGCTTACTATCTCTGCATTTGAAAATGCCGTGAGTGCTGCAGAGCGCCGGGCTATTATTAACAACGAAAAAAATACGCAGGTATGGATAGCTGACCTGGCCGGTATCATTCCTTCCATCACAGGTAAGGTGGAGCTGGTATACGAAGGTGAGCAGGAAGGCCCTTACCAGGTGGCGATGAACCTGCTGGAAAAAGCCATCCGCACACAGTTTATACAATACTTTCCCAACCCGGATCAGCTAAAAAAACGAAGAAGCAGCGGTAAACCATCGCAGCAGGAAAGAGAGCAGGAAAACCCTTACCGCCCCATCACCCAATGGTTTGACAAAGGCAACCACCTGAATATCTCTTTCAATACAGGCGATAAGGAAAAGCAAATGCTGCTGTACCAGGTAGATGGCCTGAATGCGCTGGTAAAAAAATACTTTACACATGCTAATGATCAGCAGGCCGCCCTGCTAATGGAGTTTGTGCTGCATGGTCTGGCCGCTTATTCGCTCATCAGCAAAAAGATTTTTGAAAGTAATATTGAGTTTAAAGATCTTATTGGCAGCATGATGAACCTGGGCGGGCAGGACTACCAGGAAGAGTATGATGAGGAAGCATAAGACGTACAGTGCAGGAGTTCGTAAACAGGAGCAGCAGTAAGAACAGATTTTCTTTCACCAGGGAGCCGGGATGCGGCATTTTAATACACACAGGCATTTCGTGACTGTTAAATGATATTCACTTCCCGCTCCAGCGCTACATTAAATTTATTTTTTACAGACTGTACTATTTTTTCACTCAATGAAAAAATCTCCTGCCCGGTTGCACTCTCGTAATTCACTAATACCAATGCCTGCGCCGGGTGCACGCCTGCATCTCCGCTGCGGTAGCCTTTCCAGCTCACTCCCTCCTGCGGACCACAGTGTTCAATGAGCCAGCCGGCAGCCAGCTTTACAGTGTCATCATCATTGCTGTATCCCACTATCCCCGGATATTGCTGCTGCAATGCCTGGAAATGAGCAGCGGGAACAGAAGGGTTTTTAAAAAAACTACCGGCATTCCCTGTTTTTTCCGGGTCAGGCAGTTTGGAGGAGCGTATACGGATTACCGCATCTGATATGGCTTTAATGCTCAGCTCCTGCACACCCATTTTTTCCAGCTCCTGCTGTATGGCGCCATAGCTGGTACGAAAAACAGGCTGCCTGCTTAAGCGAAGGGTGATATCGGTAATCACAAACTCCCCCTTGTACCTGCGCTTAAAAACACTTTCGCGGTAGCCAAAGCCGCAATCGCCCAGCATAAACGTATGCGCTTTTTTATCCCTGATATGAAAAGCGGTGAGCGAATGAAATACATCCCGTATCTCCACACCGTAGGCGCCTATATTCTGCATGGGCGATGCCCCGGCACAGCCCGGTATCAGGGACAGGTTTTCAATACCTGCCCATCCCCTGTTCACACAGTGCATGACCAACTGGTGCCAGCTCTCACCGGCCCCCGCCCTGACATACACGTACTCCTGCTCCTCTTTCACCACCGCTATTCCCTTTATCTCATTTTTCAATACCCATCCTTCCACATCACGGGTAAAGAGCATATTGCTTCCGCCTCCCAGTATCAATACAGGGTTACCGGATGCTTCATCCAGCAAAGCCCCTAACTCATCGGTATTGGTAAACGTGGCAAACTGCTGGGCATACACATCAATACGAAATGTATGATAAGGCCTGAGTGAAATATGTTGAGATACTTTCATTTTATTATTTGTTGCCGTTGTAACATTGCTGGTTTATGAGCTATGCCATGCTATGCTTCAGCACGGGGCATACGCAAATGCACTTTTCAGCAGTACACGCTGTTGTCTTTTATACAATATCCACATCCGGTATTACCACTACACTGCGAAACCGCTTATCGTTTTGCAGCACCGCCACCTGCTCCAGTATATCCCCTTTACAGGCAGCTATCAGCTTATGGTCTTTGGGCAGCTTGAGCAACAGTTCCATCAGGTATTGATTGCGGATGCGCCCCACCACGGGCTCTGCCGGCCCTGTGATAAATGCGCCGTATTTATTTTGCAACGCTGCCGCAAAAGAAGCAGCGCCTGTTTCCACCACTCCTTTCAGCTTGTGACGGAAAGTAAGGTGGATAAGGCGGGAATATGGTGGATAAGAAAACTGCCGGCGCTTTTCTATTTCTGACGTATACATTTGCTCATAATCATGCTGCATCACAAAATGCAGCACCGGGTGATGCGGCTGCGAAGTTTGTATCAGCACCCGGCCCGTTGCCTCACGGCGGCCGGCACGGCCGCTTACCTGCTCCATCAACTGAAAAGCCCGTTCATTTACCCGGAAATCAGCAAAGTGCAGCAGCCCGTCAGCATCCAGTATACCCACCAGCGATACATTATCAAAATCCAGCCCCTTCACTACCATCTGCGTGCCCACCAGTATATCAATGCGCCGCTGCTCAAACTGCTGGATGAGTATGTCGTGTGCATTTTTGCCACGCACGGTATCAATATCCATGCGGGCCACTTTCATTTTTGGAAAAATTTCCTGCAGCAGCTCTTCAATGCGCTCCGTACCAAAGCTGCGCTGTACAAACTGGTGGCTGCCGCAAGCCGCACAGGTAGTCAATGGCGCATAGGTGCTGCCGCAATAATGGCAGAGCAGCTTGTTTGACAACTTGTGAAAGGTAAGCGACACATCACAATAGCGGCACTGCGGTACCCAGCCGCATACCTGGCATACCTGGTAGGGCGTATACCCGCGGCGGTTTTGAAAAAGGATGACCTGCCTGTTTTCTTCCACTGTTTTTGTAATAGCCGCTGTAAGCGCAGGCATCAGTATCATTCTTTCTTTCCCCTTTACCGCTATCTTTTTTGTATCTATCAGCTCAATGTGTGGTAATTGCAAACCGCCGTAGCGTTCAGCCAGCTTCACCAGCCCGTATTTCCCCTGTATGGCATTGTGATAGCTTTCCAGCGAAGGAGTGGCGCTGCCCAGCACTGTTTTTGCACCAAATAAGGAGGCAAGGTATACTGCTGCATCCCTTGCCTGGTACCGCGGGGCGGGCTCCTGCTGCTTGTAAGAGGCATCATGCTCTTCATCGCAAATCACCAGCGAAAGCTCATGAAAAGGAAGAAAAAGAGAAGACCTTGCACCCAGCACCACCTTCAGTTCCCCGCTCTTTACTTTATTCCATATCTCCACCCGTTCATTTTGCGAAAAACGGGAATGGTAGATACCGATATGCCCGCCAAAATGTTTTTGCAGGCGGCGGATAACCTGCGCAGTAAGCGCAATCTCCGGCAGCATAAACAATACCTGCTTCCCTCTTTTTATTTCTTCTTCTATCAGCTTTATGTAAATATTTGTTTTACCGCTGGAAGTAATGCCATGCAGCAGGCATACTGATTTATTTTCCCGGAAAGAAGCATGTATGGCCGCCAGCGCCTCCTGCTGCGCAGGGGTGAGGTCAAAGTCTATAGAAATATTTTTAGGCAAAAAGGAGAGCCGGCTGGTATCTCTTTTTTCTATCACCAGCACTTGTTTATCCACCAGCCCTTTCAACTGTGCATCGGAAGCGCCTGATTTTTTCAGCAATCCGCTCTTTATCACTTCCCCTTCTGTTTTTTGCAGATGCAGGTAAGCCAGCAGCAGTTCCATTTGCTTTTCGGCCCGCTGCAGGCGTTTGTCCTCATTCAATAATTTTTCCAGCGCTGCTTCCGAAGCATAGGCAGGGTGCAGCAGTACATACGATTCTTTTTTGGGTGCATAGCGCTGCTTCAGCGACTCCCATACATAGCATACCCGCTGCTGTATCAGCCGGTTGATGACCGGGTATACGTGCGCCGCATCCAGCAACTGCTGTACCTCTGTCAGCTTCAGCTCTTTTTTGAGCAGCAATGCTTCCGCCACCAGGTATTCATCATGCTCCAGCTCCGAAAAATCGGAGCCGTACTCTTCGTTGTATACTAATAATGTCTCACTGCTTAGCTTGAAATGTGCCGGCAACGCTGCCGCCATTACCTCTCCTTCACTGCACATATAGTAGGCCGCCATCCATTCCCACAGACGCAGTTGCTCTTCAAACACTACGGGCTCCGCATCCAGTACATTGAGAATATCTTTGGGCTCAAATAATTCAGGGGCGCTGGTATGCACACTCCGCACCACTCCTGCATACTTTTTATTTTTACCCAGGTTTACTTCCACCCTTACTCCCGGCTGTACCTGCTCCACCAGGGCAGGCGGCACTTTCCAGGTAAATGTTTTTGGCAAAGCCAGGGGAATAATGATATCAGCAAAAAAACCATCCCCTTCCATCTGTGGCTGGTTTTCAAGAAAAATATCCTGCGGGGAATGCGCCATAGTTATTGAGCGTGTAAAAAGCGAATTTATATTATTCAGTGGTAGCGGTAGCCGGTTTTATCCATGATGCCTGCCATGCCAGCAGCCTTTCCTCCATTTGCTGATATACTTTTTGCTTTAAAAAATCTTTGTCTGCTGCTGTCAGCCCGTCTACCGGCACAGGGGGCAGGTATAAAATGCGGCTCCGCCCCGGCGACATATGAAACAGGTTTTCATACGGCATTCTGTTGTACGTATCCAGGAACAATACCGGCTTTACCGGCGTTTGCGTTTCTATTGCCAGCCGGAAAGCGCCGTCATAAAAATCTTTTAACGGCTGATGTGTCATATTGAACGTACCCTCCGGGAACACCATCACGGAAATACCTTTCTGAATAATGGAGCGTAAAATGCGGATGCTCTTTGCCCGGTTCTCTGCGCTGCTCCGGTCTACCGTCACTATAGCATTGCGGTAGATGAAACCGAATACCGGCAGCCGGCTCATTTCCACCTTTCCCAATGGCCTGACCGGCTGGCGAAATGCCTTAACCAGCACAGCAGAATCAATATAAGAAATATGGTTGCATACAAAAATGTACTGCTGGTTTATATCATGCGGGGCTTCGTATATTTTTTTGTGGTAAATAAAGATGAGGAAAAACCACGCATCCGCCCACCAGGAGCAGAGGCGCAGTACCATATTACCGCCCCTTATCCTGCCCTGCGTGCTGGCAACAGCAGCCAAAGGAAATACCAGCAGCATTAATGCAATAAACAGGATAAACGCATACAAAGAATAAATCCACTGCAGGGGCCGCAGCCATTTCATCATTTTTTGTTTTGGTGTTTCTTATCATCACCGGGGCAATCGCAGGTCCAGTCGGTGCCCAGGTCAATGGTAGTGACAACTTTGGTTTTAAAATCACATTGCGCAAATACGATGCGCACCCGTTGGTCATCTGCAGTGGTGCCTTCCAGCGCATACTCCGGGCAGGGCCTTGCGTTCACATTACTTTTAGCATAGTTAATTTTCCCGTACTTCATTATTTCCTCTACTTCTGCCTGTGAAATTTTTCGGCATTGCATCCGGCATTTGGCATGGGCGGTGTATTCGATATAAGAAATACGCCGGTCAAATCCCCGGTTGCGGTTTGCCGTAGTGGCCGGGTCGGTGGTGGTCGTCTTTTTCTTTGTTTCCGGCTGCTCCGTTTTATTATCCTGCATCCTCCTGACCAGGAGCAGCACTGCGGCCAGCACCAGGACAATAATAACAGGAATCCATTTCTTATTCACTACCAAATATTTGGATAAAAATAGGGAAAACAGCCAAGGTAATCGTGCTATACGCAAAATGCCATACCGGTTTATTTGCCTTACCTTTGCCGCCGCTATGGCCGCGCCAAAAACAGTCGCTTTTCACACATTGGGTTGCAAGCTCAACTACTCAGAGACCTCCTCTCTTTCCCGCCTGCTGGAAAATGAAGGCTTTGAG
Organism: Chitinophagaceae bacterium; assembly: GCA_035326305.1. Classification (GTDB taxonomy): domain Bacteria; phylum Bacteroidota; class Bacteroidia; order Chitinophagales; family Chitinophagaceae; genus DAOLFO01. The sequence continues at coordinate 4,941 of DAOLFO010000058.1, read as the reverse complement.
AAAAAAGAGTTTGATGACCAGGCCGACGTGTATGTTATCAATACCTGCTCGGTAACAGAAAATGCGGACAAGGAATGCCGCCAACTGGTAAGGCGCATACAGCGGCGCTCACCCGAAAGCATGGTGGTCATCACCGGCTGCTATGCCCAGCTTAAGCCAAAAGAGATAGCAGAAATACCCGGTGTGGATTTGGTGCTCGGCGCTGCAGAAAAGTTCAATATTGCCCGGCACCTGCGGGAACTGGCCAAAGGCGATGCCGCCCGCATATGCAGTTGCGATATAGGAGAAGTAAGCGGCTTCCATGCCTCCTACTCTGTCAATGACCGTACCCGCACTTTTCTGAAAGTGCAGGATGGCTGTGATTATAACTGCTCCTTCTGCACCATTCCTATGGCAAGGGGAAAAAGCCGCAGCGACACCATTGCCAACGTGGTGAAAAATGCAGAGGAGCTGGCTGCCGGCGGAACAAAAGAAATCGTTTTAACAGGCATTAATCTCGGCGATTTTGGCAAAGGGCCTGATGGGGCCGGTGTCACTATCGGCATTCACCAGCGGGAAGAAAGTTTTTTTGAGCTTGTCAAAGAGCTCGATAAGGTGCAGGGCATACAGCGGTACCGTATTTCCTCCATTGAGCCCAACCTGCTTTCCAATGACATCATAGACTTTGTGGCAAACAGCGATAAGTTTATGCCGCACTTTCATATCCCGCTGCAAAGCGGCAGCAATACCATACTGGGGCTGATGCGCCGCCGCTACAAAAGGGAGCTGTATGCAGAGCGGGTGAGGCTTATCAAAACGCTGATGCCGCACTGCGCCATTGGTGTGGATGTGATTACCGGCTTCCCGGGGGAAACAGATGCGGAGTTTAAAGAAACTTTCGACTTCCTTCATTCCCTTGATGTATCATACCTGCATGTATTTACTTACAGCGAAAGGGATAATACCCATGCGTTATCGCTCGGGCCTGTTGTACCGGTCCATACCCGCCATGAACGTACAAAGACCCTGCGCAATCTTTCTTATATGAAAATGCAATACTTCACCAGCCTGCATGAAGGGCAGACAAGAAAAGTATTATTTGAGAACAGGGATAAAAACGGGATGATAGAAGGGTATACGGACAATTATATCAGGGTAAGCACCCCATACCGGGCAGCCTGGGAAAACCAGGTGGTGGATTGGAAACTGTAGTGGAACGTACCGGGCTCGAACCAGTGACCCCTACTCTGTCAAAGTAGTGCTCTGAACCAACTGAGCTAACGTTCCGGGCAGGCAAATGTAGCTATTTTTCCTATGTGGCATAATAGCGGATAATTTTCCTTTCATGCAACTTTTCAGGTTTTGATTTGTCTTTTTAATAGCAATGAAAAAATACCAGGTTACCATACAATTTGATATGCGGGATGATTTTACCGAACTCATTCCCCCGCACCGCACTTATATTAATTTCCTGATTAACAAAGAAATTATTGACCAGTATATCGTGAGCATGGAAACGCATACGGTCTGGATAACCCTGAATGCCACGAATAAAAAAGAAGTGGAAAAGCTGCTGCATAAATCACCGCTTTACAAATTCTGGACTTACGAAATCAGCGAACTGTTTGTATGGGATGGGCAGCATTACCGGTTGCCGGCGGTGCAGCCCAACTGAGACGATAATCCCCGTATAAATGTAGAATATACGATGAGCCTTGCCAGGCAGCCATGAATTTACCTGCCCGGTTTTTTTGATTTTTGCATCCACGCAGGTTTCTCCTTAGCCACTTTTTTATACACCGGGCAGTCTTCGCCATGTGCCCCGGGCAGGTACCCGCAGCTCATCAAAAACTCATTGACAATTTCTCCGCCGGTAAACCGGAAAGTTTTTTTAAACAGCTTCACCCATTCCTCTTTTGTAAGCGGATGATGCTTATCCAGCCACTGCTTAAAAGAGCCATGCTCCTGCTGAAGCAGCTTTACCTGCTTTGCATTATGTACCGCCGCTTCTATTTTGAGGCGGTTGCGGATGATACCGGCATCCTGCATCAGCTTTTCCTTTTTCTTATCGGTATAACGGGCTACTTTTTCAATATTAAAATCATCGAAGGCCCGGAAAAAATTTTCTTTTTTCTTCAAAATAGTTTCCCAGCTCAGGCCCGCCTGGTTTACTTCCAGCATCAGCCGGGCAAACAGCAGGTTATCGTCCGCAATGGGAAAGCCATACTCCCTGTCATGATAATCGCGGTGTACGGTATCTTTACCTTTATCCTGTACAAAACTGCAGTAACTAAATGCCATAATCTGATATTAACCAATTTTAGTCGTTCCCCTTTTTTAAAATAATACGGAAAGTGGTCCCCCTGCCGGGCTCTGAGCTCTTTACAAAAATATCTCCCTTGTGATATTGTGAAATAATACGTTTGGACAGGCTGAGCCCCAGCCCCCATCCCCGTTTTTTTGTTGTGAAGCCGGGGTTGAATACTTTATTTACATGCTGTGCTGCTATCCCCTTGCCGCTATCCGCCACATCAATAACAATATTTTTAGGCTCATTTTTAATAGCCACTTTTATTTCGCCTTTACCTTCCATTGCATCCAGTGCATTTTTGAGCAGGTTCTCTATCACCCAGTCAAATAAAGGGGCGGAAATCAATGCAGGAACGGGGCCTGCCCCATCCGTATCTATAGAAAAGTTCACTTTGCCCGGCGCCCGTTTGCGGATGTAGTCTACCATATCATTTACCTGCTTCACGATATCTCTTTCTTCCAGTTGCGGCGTGCTGCCTATTTTTCCAAACCGGTCTGACACCAGCCGCAGCCGGCTCACATCTTTCTTCAGCTCTTCCAGTATGGCTTCATTGCCCGGTATATCTTTCATCGCTTCCACCCAGCCCTCCAGTGAAGATACCGGCGTGCCCAACTGGTGGGCAGTTTCCTTCGCCATGCCCGCCCATACCTGGTTTTGCACCGACTGGTAGCTGCTGCGCAATGCCAGCACGGTAACAATGATAAACAGCCCCACAATGAAGAGCTGCACCAGCGGATAAAACTGCACTTCTGTAAGCAGAGCAGTATGACCAAAATAATACCGGTTAACCTTTGTGGAATCCTGCGGGTCGGTATAAATAATAGGTTGGTTAACATTGCGCAGCTTTTCCAACTGGCGGGGCAGGTAATTCCTGTCCTGCGCTGCTTTGGCTGAGTCAAGATTTACAAAAGAAGTAATGCTGTCCCGCTCATTGGTTTCTATGATAGGGATATCATCATTATCAGAAATGATACGGAAAGGCAGCCTGACATCTGTAACAGCGGGATTGAGCAGCGACTTGCTGGCCTCCACCCACTGCTCCACTTTCCTGCGTTCATCTTTCGCTATTTTCCTGGACAGGTAGCGGGAGTAAAAAATGGTACCGATAACGATACCAATGGCTATCGCCGCCAATCCTGTGCGCCAGTTGAGCAATTGCTGTAGCATACCCCGAATTTATGATGATAAATGCTCATCCCTTACTTTTGAAAAAATTTTTACCCATTATCATGCCCTCTCCCCGTGTTGCTATTGTAATACTGAACTGGAACGGAAAGAAATACCTGGAGCAATTTTTGCCCGGCGTATGCAGCAGCACTTATGAAAATAAAGAAATCATTGTGGCGGATAATGCCTCCGCCGATGACTCCATTTCCTTCGTTCAAAGCAGGTTTCCGCAGGTAAGGCTGATTGTATTTCCCAAAAACCTGGGCTTTACCAGCGGGTATAATGAAGCGCTGAAGCAGGTAGATGCTGATTACTATATTTTGCTTAACTCTGATGTGGAGGTCACTCCCGGATGGATAGCGCCAATGGTGGCGTTGCTGGAGCAGGACAGTTCTATTGCAGCCTGTCAGCCCAAGCTGCTGGCCTACCATCAAAAAAACACATTTGAATACGCAGGTGCTGCCGGGGGCTGGATGGACCGCTACGGCTATCCTTTTTGCCGGGGCCGTGTATTTGATACCTGCGAAGCAGACCAGGGTCAGTATGATACAGAGGTGCCTGTTTTCTGGGCATCAGGCGCCGCCTTGTTTATCAGGGCCGCCCGGTATCATGAAGCAGGCGGGTTTGATAATTATTTTTTTGCCCACATGGAAGAGATAGACCTGTGCTGGCGACTGCAACTGGCCGGGCACCGGGTGTATGCCTGCCCGCAGTCGGTGGTATACCATGTAGGCGGTGGTACATTGTCAAGAAGCCATCCCCGTAAAACATATCTTAACTTTCGCAATAACCATATCATGCTGGCGAAAAACCTGCCTTTTTCGCTTTCCTGGTGGATTATTCCCTATCGCCTGTGTCTGGATGGAGTTACCGCTGTTAAAGGCCTGGTAAGCGGCAATGCCGGGTATTTTTTTGCCATTATACGGGCACATTTCGGCTTTTATAAATGGCTGCTGCTGCACCGCCGGAAAAGTGTATTTCCCACGGATAAAAAAAGAAAGCCTGCAGGGCTGCTGCACCGGAATATCGTGTGGCTGTATTTTGCCAGGGGCAAAAAATACTTTTCTGAAATTACCGGCAGAGCCAATTGATTTTTTTACGTTGAACCCTTATTTTTGCAGCATAATTACTTCATCATGAGCACGCCACAGCAGGAATATCAGCAGGAGCTGAAAAAAGTACAGGACAGTGATTTTACACACAACTGGGTATCATCTTCTGCTTTTATTTTTTATCTCAGCATACTGTGTATCGTTGCGCTGTCGTTTGGCGGCTGCTATAAGCTTTATACCAAGCGTTTTGACAAGCCGAATGTGACCATACAGGAAAGCACGCTGTATACGCCGAAATACAAATAATTCCTGGTAAAAATTTTTTTTCAAAAGGTGCAATACCTATTTTTGCACCCCCTTAGTTCTTTAGAAGGTATGCGGAAGTAGCTCATTTGGTAGAGCACGACCTTGCCAAGGTCGGGGTGGCCGGTT
>DAOLFO010000057.1:0-13581 GCA_035326305.1 Chitinophagaceae bacterium | reverse complement strand
ACGCTGTCATCCTTCAGTTCAAAGCTGATCATACCGCCAAAGCCGCGCATTTGTTTTTTTGCTATCGCATGGCCGGGCTGATCTTCAAACCCGGGCCAGTAGACTTTGCTTACCGCTTTGTGCCCGCGCAGCCAGTGTGCTATTTTTTCTCCGTTGATGCAGTGCTGCTGCATACGCAGGTGCAGGGTTTTAATACCGCGTAAAACCAAAAAGCAATCCATGGGCCCTGGCACGGCGCCGCAGCTTTTTTGTATAAAATATAATTGCTCCCGCAAAGCCGGGTCGTTCATGATGAGGGCGCCCTGAATCACATCGCTGTGCCCGCCGAGGTATTTGGTTGAGGAGTGCATTACGATATCCGCACCCAGGTCAAGCGGGTTTTGCAGGTATGGAGAGGCAAAAGTATTATCCACGCAAAGCAGTACGCCTGCTTTTTTTGTAATAGCCGCCACGGCCGCTATATCTGTAATGTTCATCAGCGGATTGGTAGGCGTTTCCAGCCATACCAGCCTGGTACTGGCAGAAAGCAGGCTGCTGATATTAGCGGGAGTGGTAGTGTCGGTGTATAAAAACTTTATCCCGAATTTTTCAAACACTTTTGTAAAAAGCCGGTATGTGCCCCCGTACATATCGCTGGCGGCTATCACCTCATCACCCGGCTGCAGCAGCTTTATCACTGCATCAGTAGCGGCCACGCCGCTGCTGAAAGCAAGGCCGTATTTCCCGTTTTCAATGGCTGCCAGCGCCTCTTCCAGCGCCTGCCGTGTGGGATTCTGGCTGCGTGCATATTCAAACCCCTTGTGCTGGCCCGGGGCTGCCTGTACATAAGTGGATGTCTGGTATACCGGCGTCATTATTGCCCCGGTAGATGGATCAGGATTAGCGCCTGCATGAATAAACTTAGTAGCAATTTTCATTTTGTATTGGTATATGCCGGCCTTTAAGCTGCCGGATGTTTGAATAAAATATATCCGGCTGCAAAGATGCGGAAATAATAGCAGTGCCCATTGCCGTATGCTTTGCCGCTCATCCCTGCCGGCCAGCCTTTAACATTTACTTAATGCCCGGCGCTTTGCAGTGAAAGTCATGTTTCAGCAGCAAAAAAATATTTTTCATACCGGCTTGCTGCTGCTTCAAATTATTTTAGGATTATGTTGCTTAAGCGCCGGCTTTTTACACTTTGCCGGTAATCTATTATTGACTTGCCACCAGAGGCTGCAGCATCTACTTTAGATGCAGGTTTTGATATTCCATTAATGACCTTTAAAAATATTTGCCATGAAAAAAATTATTGTAGCTGTTATGCTGTTTGCCGGTTTATTTGCCCGGGCAACAGACGCACCCTCCGCCGTAAACGAAAAAGTGCTGAAAGCTTTTAAAGAAACATTTACTGCCGCACAGGATGTAAGCTGGCATGAATATGATGATTATGTACAGGCCAACTTTCGTCAAAATGAAATACAGATTAGGGCTATATACAACGATGAAGGGCAACTGGTGCGCACCACCCGCTATTATGGCGAAGCCAACCTGCTGCCTACCGTTACCGCCAGCCTGAAGAAAAAATATAATGGCAAGGAGATATTTGGCGTTACGGAAGTGTCATCCAGCCAGGAAGTAACGTTTGTCATCAACCTGAAAGATGAAAACAACTGGTATGTGGTAAAATCAGATGTATACGGCAACCTGACACAAACGGACAAGTTTAAAAGAGCTGATAAATAAAAATTTTGGTGACTGCAACAAAGGTTAACACAGCCGGCCCCGTCTGCTTTTTTGCAGCGGGGTTTTTTTACAGGCAGGCAGCGGCAGCGAGGTAGCGCCAGTCAGCCGTGTTTTTTTCATAAGCTGATGCCGGTACCGGCGGCCTGTCCAGCACGGCCGGCCGCAGTATATTCAGCGATACCAGCCTGCGTTTAGATTCCTGTATCATTTCCGCTATCGCCTTATGCTGCATCCATTCTTTTTGCGGTGGTTCAAAACCGGTTTTTAATGGCTGCCATACCGTTTTACCAGGTAATTTTTTATCCATGGCTTTACGCAGCAGCCATTTGGTCCAGCCATCGTGAATTTTATAAGAGCCTGGCAGGGAAAATACAAAGCTGACCAGCTCATGGTCTAAAAACGGGAGCCGCACTTCCCGCCCCCATGCCATGCTGCTGCGGTCGGCATAGCGCAGCAGCTCTTCCAGCCCGTGCACACAGGTATTGAAATGCAGGTAACCATTGAGCGATGAAAGGGCCGGTGTGGTATAGTAGGCCTCTTTGCTTTGCAGTCGTACAAAATCAGTGGTCAGGTCCTGGTGGCGCAGGGCATTTACCAGGTATTGCCTTTCCAGCACCACGGCCGCCAGGTCGGGAAACAGGGAGGCAATGATATTTTTCAAACCAAAGGGCTCCGTTATCCCTCTGCTGCGGGCGGCTTTCAGCTCTTTGCTGCGCAATAGCTTTCTTCTCAGGAACAGCTCCTGCCAGTACCATTTATAATATTTGTGATAGCCGGCCAGTATTTCATCAGCACCCTGCCCGTCCAGCAAAACAGTTACGCTATTTTCTTTTGCCAGCTCAAATACCCTGAACTGTGCAAAAGCGCTGGCCGAAGCAACCGGCTCTTCCTGGTGATACATAAATACCTGCCAGCTTTTTTCCAGGTCAGCGGCAGTTACGGCCGTTATTTTTTGATGCAGGCCCAGGTAAGCAGCTACAGCGGCTGCCTGCACCGATTCATCTTTTTCAAAGCCGGGAAAGGAAGCCGTAAATGCGGCATAGGTACTATCCGGGTTTAAGCTGCAGCACCATGCCGCTATGGTAGCGCTATCCAGCCCGCCGCTGAGCGAAGTGCCTGTGGCTACATCAGCCCGCAATCTGCGCCTGACGGAAGATTGGAGCAGGTGCGTAAAGCGCTCCACCGCTTCTGCTTCTTTTATGCTTACGTTTTGCTCTTCGGGGTCCAGCTCCCAGTATTTTTCTGTCTCCGGCACCGGGCTGCCCGGGCTGAAGTAGAGGCGGGAAGCCGCCGGCAGCTTATTTATGTTTTCAAAAAAAGTTTCCTCCTGCCGCTCCGGGTTATCGGTGTAGCCAATGGTTAAAAAATTGAACAGCATTTTCTGGTTAAAAATCCTTGATACACCTGCCTGCCAGAGCGCTTTCATTTCCGAAGCAAAAAGGAATATACCATCCTGGCACCAATAAAAAAATGGCTTTTCTCCAAAACGATCCCTTGCTGCAAACAATTCGCCGGCCTCCTCATCCCAGATGGCAAAAGCAAACATGCCGTCAAGCTGCTGCACACACTCTTCACCCCAGTAATCGTAGGCGGCCAGCAATACCTCTGTATCGGAACGGGTATGAAACACATAGCCCTCATTCTGCAATTGCCTGCCCAGCTCTATATAATTGTATATTTCACCATTGTATACAATAGTGTAGCGGCTGCCGTTTTTCCCGGTAAAGTGCATGGGCTGCGCTGCTGCGGGCGACAGGTCAATAATAGCAAGGCGGCGGTGCCCCAGCAGCACGGTGCCGGCCTCATTTTGCCAGAGCGCTTCACCATCGGGGCCGCGATGCGCCAGCGAAGCCGTCATCCGGCTTAGCGTATCGCCCGTGTATATTTTTTCCGGCTGTATAATGCCTGCAATACCGCACATACTGTAAATATCTTAAATTATGTCCGTATGGCGGGCGGAGCGGAAATATCAGCTTTGAGAACGATAAATAAATGAAAGCGGGAGCCGGGCCAGCCTGTCGTCCCAGGCTATGATAAGGTCTGCGCCTGTGCCTGTTTTTTCAAACACCATAGTAAAATATTCTATCGAAGGGTTGCCTTTGCTGACAGGTATGGTAAACCGGTGAAGGTCTTTGGTGCTGTCCTGCTTTAATCCCCAGGTATCTGTATTGCTGTTGAGTACGATGGTCCAGTTGTCAGGATGGGGTATGGCATAAATGATATACCGGCCGGTATTTATTTTTTTATCCTGTATGGTAACGGGCTGGTAAAAAGTTATTTCAGAAGATTCATTTGCCCCAAGCCGCCAGGGCTCACCCTCTTTTATTATGCTGTCAAATTTTCTTTTGGACAAATGGGGGCGGCTGTAAATGATACGGGCCACAGGCGGGGAGAGGCGTGCCCCGTTGGCCGTTTTGTGCTTGGGATAATCGGCAGGGAAGTAGCTCATATCCATGGGTGATATGTCCACGCTGGCATAGGTGTTCACCCCGGGATCGGGCATTACCACGGGCGGCAGCTCTTTGCGGCTTGTATCAGGCTTTTCTCCTGTTGCATTATTATCCCCGGTATTGCAGGCGAAGAGCGCTGCGCTGCACAGCACAGCTACTATCATCGTTTGCTTTTTCATACTTATATATTAATCGGCAGAGCAACTTTTACCGTATCCCAGGCAATAACCAGCTTTATTTCGGTATTACTCTTTTCTTTAAATGTCATGGAAAGGTTTTCAACAGGCTCCGCCAGCGTTGACACCGGCACTTCTGCCCGTACTATATCTTTTGCTTCGTTGTAAACAAAAGAGCCCCATACATCCGTATCCTTATTCAGGATGATGGTCCAGCTTTCTTCCTGCACAATGGCATACAGGGTATACCGGCCTTTTGCAATTTTTTTGCCGCTGATGGTGACAGGTCTGTAAAATTCTATTTCAGTAGCTTCATTGGCACCCATCCGCCACAGTTTCCCATAGCTTATCAACCCGCCAAAAACAGCACGCCCTTCTGTTTTCGGCCTGCTGTATATCACTCTTGCCACAGGCTGGTCTTTTACCTGGCTCTGCACTTTCAGGTGCGGGTAGTCAACCGGGAAGTAGCATATATCCAATGGCGACTTATCCACAGGTGGCAGCTCTTCCTGTGCCAGGACAGCATTTTTAAAAGACAACAGTACCGCGATAAGAATAAAAACCCGCTTCATAGCTTACAAAAATATAGATTACCTGCCAGTCCTTTTATCTTTTCTACAGGCCGGCCCCTGCTTTCAGCAGCAGGTATTGCTGTTGCGCATAGGGCCGCATATCTGACCAGAAAGAACGGTAACAGCTTTTTAAAAAATCATAATGCTGCTCAAACAGGCGGCCGGCTGTTTTGCTTTCTTCCAGGTAAGCGGCCCGCCGTACCAAACCGGCAAAGCTATTCCTGGTGCCTGTTATTTCCCGGTAGTGATACAGCCAGTTTTGCGACTGCATATACGGAAACATGGCTGCAAAAGCCGGCGGCATGGCTTCCATGTGACGGCTGAGCATGGTATAAACCTGTTGTGAAAATGTGAAAAGTGACTGATCGCTGAAAACGGCAGGATCTGTAGCAAGAAAATGATCGTATGCCACATCCACAAAGGCGCCGCTATACAACCGGTACGCAGGGCGAAACACCGATTTGGCCTCTTGTGTGGCAGCATGAGTATCTGTGAAGGCATCAATCAGCCGGTGCAGGCTGATGCCGGCAAGGATACCCGGCGGGTAGTTGTCCTTCTTACGGCCTTTTACAAAATCGCTGATCATATTGCCCACCAGGACACCCTCATCATCAAAAGAAAGATATGCGTGGGCCAGGAAGTTGATAACGGTATTGATTAATGGTTTTACAAAATAAAATCCGGCTTATAACTATGGTATCAACGGATATTTACTTTACATATTTTGTCAGCCAGTCAGTAATCAATTGCAGTGCAGCCGGGGAAAATGTCTCATCCAGTGACCCATATTCATCTAAGCTGCATTTGTTGCAAGCCTGGAACAAATGGTTGAGCCCCGGAATTTCCTTTACTTCATACGCCGGCGATTTACTTTTTTCCAATGATTCCCTGATCCCGGCCAGGTTGGAGGCTGCCAGTACCTGTATATCCTTACCGCCGTTCAGGGCAAGCGCTTTACAGGTCAGCTTTTCCAGGTAATCGGCCGGGTTTAATGCCATGAAGTATTTCAGCCAGCCGGACTGCAATTGTTTTCCCATAGCAGAAACATAGCCCTGCCGCTTTTCGGTTGTTGCCAGGTTAAGCGCTTCCAGCATTTTACCGTCTTTACCGGCAGCCCAGCCTTCCAGGAAGGCGATTGTTTTTTGCAGGCTGTCGGGCTGCGAAAGCAGGGCAGTCACTACTTCCCTGTAAAGCTGCCGGAAAGCTCCTGCGGCTTCATCTGAGGCTCCGGATGTTTTTACAATGGCCTCATTTTGCTCCGCCATCATTTCCAGTGTCTGTATGCCCGGGCCGGCCAGCATGATGATAAAATCAATATCGCTCCGCTGTGAAGCTACCATAGGCGCCACCAGCCCGCCTTCACTATGGCCAATGATGCCCACTTTTGCCTTATCGGTTTCTTTCCTGGTCAGCAGATAGTTTATTCCTGCTTCTGCATCATCTGCAAAATCACGGGTAGTGGCAGATGCAAAATTTCCACCGCTTTTTCCCACTCCTCTTTCATCATACCGCAGCACGGCTATGCCATGCCGGGTAAGGTGATCGGCCAGCACTGCAAAGAACGAATGCCCCAGCATATCCGCATTGCGGTTTTGTGCGCCCGATCCCGATACCAGCACTACGGCGGGAAAAGGCCCCCTGCCTGCCGGAATGGTCAGCGTGGCTGCCAGGTCAGCAGTACCGGCTTTATTCTTATATACCACATCCTGGCTGGTATAGGGAAAAGGGGGCACGGGAGTCTGCGGCTTTACTTTTTTCTCTATGGTTTTTGTTATCTTTTTCAGGATTAACGGCAATGGGGTGCCCTGCCTGAATACACCATCAATGGTTGAATCATTTACCAGCCTGCCCGAAAATGATACATTCATTTTCTTCAGCGATATTAAAATCCCTTCTGCGGTCAGGGTTGTTTCATCGGTGGCAATGTCAAAGGCAGACTGATCCGGGCTGTCCATCAGTGTGACCAGCTTATTGTTTTCCTCAGTGATATGAAAAATAATGCTGATCTCAACTCCCACATTCAGCTTACCGGCCCATGACCCGGTATACTGCTTACCTGCCTGGCTGTAGGCGTTTGTTATGACAAATGAAGCCAGCCAGATTGTAAACAAGTAATTTTTTCTCATGCTGCATTTTTTTTACTGTTTTTATAAATACGGTAAGAGTATACTGCCGGTACTAATACCAGCACCCCGATACCTGCCATGAATACAATGAAAGCCACTGTTTCCGGCAGGAGCAGCGCCAGCACGGCCAATACTATACCTCCCGCAAACCAGAGCTTGCCGGCAAGCTGGTGTGTTTTTTTCCAGTTGTCTTCGTCCTCCAGTGTCCATGGCAGGCGCAGGCCGGCAAAGTAATTGGGCTTGATGGAGTACATATAATTACCAATGAAGCTGAAGAGCAGCCCTATGGCAGCAAGGATATAGCCTGCGCTCATTTTAAAAGCCTGCTGCTCCGTGCTGAAAATGATTATACAGGCAATGACAGACATAAAACAGGCTATCACCATGGCCAGCCGTTTCATTTTTGGCAGGTTTTCGGCCGTATATTTCTTTTTGGGATCAATACGGTGGATATTGGTGAGCAGCAGGTAGACCAATATATTGACCACCAGCATGACGCCCATCACTACCAGCAATTCGGTTTTGCTGCCATACCGGTCCGGCTCTCCTTTTATATTAAAATGCAGAGGCACGGTGTCCGGCAGCTTTTTCCATACCAGGCCCAGGTATATGGCCGGAGCGGCGAATACAGGCCAGATTAGCAGTTTACCCAGTCTGTTCATAATTACCTCCTTTTGTTTTTAAATTGTATAAACCATTTCATGATTTCGTCCACTACCGTTGTATTGAGTGAGTAGTATACATACTGCCCCTCTTTCTCCGATGTCACCAGCCGGGCCTGCTTCAGCAGGTCCAGGTGGTGCGATATGCTGGGCCATGACATGCTGAATTTTTCTGCTATTTCCCCTGCTGTCAGGTCTTTTTCCCTCAGCAGCTCCAGTATCTGGCGGCGGGTTGGGTCGTTCAGCGCCTTAAAAACAGCATTCATAGGCTTTGTGTGATTAAGTATTTAGACAAATATCTAAATAAAAAATGAATTTTCCAAGTGTCCGCCTGTATTATTTCCGTACAATGCTGTATGAATGGTTTTAAAAAAAGATGTACGGTTTGCAAACGGCAGCATCTGTTAACAGTGCTTAACAATGCATTCCATTAATCATAATTGGCTTGCGGGAGGGTGTAACCCCAGATACCTTTGCTACGTCAAACAAACCAAACAACAGTTTTTAAACAAAATCTTTTAATAAGAATAATTTATCAGTTATGAAAAAAGTAATCCTCACACTGGCCATCATTGCAGGCAGCCTCGGTGTTTTTGCCAGTGAAGAAAATGTAAACAGCCAGGTGCTGAATGCCTTTAAAAAAGAATTTAAAGCCGCCAGCAATGCACAATGGACAGAAGGCGAAAATTTTTACAAAGTATCGTTTGAATACAATGCCCAGCACATCACGGCCTTCTACACGCCGGAAGCGGAGCTGATCGGTATTACCCGCAATATCAGTTCGCTGGATCTGCCAGTGAGCCTGCAAACAAAATTGCGCAATGACTATAACGGGTACTGGGTGGCCGACCTGTTTGAATACTCTACTTCCGGCAGCACCACCTATTACATCACCATGGAAAATGCCGATGGAAAAAAAGTATTGCAATCTTCCGGCGGCGACTGGATGACCTATAAAAAAATAACTAAAATCTGATTTGGAGTTTTTTGGTGTGTGGTAAAATAAACCCCGCCGTCTGTTTCTCCTGGCGGGGTTTTTCTTTCAGCACACTGTATGATAACTGTATTAACCTTTAATCAAAACCATAACCATTAATTTTTAGCCATGAAAAAAACAATTCTTTTCGTTGTAGCAGCGTTCACATTATCAGCAGGCGTGTTTGCTGCAACAGGTGAAACTCCTGATCATGCATTACTGTCTTTTGAAAAACATTTTGCCGGTGCCAAAGATGTAACCTGGGAAAATGATGCTGCCGGCTTCCGCAAAGCCACTTTTGTATGGGGTGGCCACCGCACCATTGCCTACTACACTACAGAAGGAGAGCTGGCAGGTACAGCCCGTGGACTTTTCTTTGCACAGGTGCCCATGAGCGTATCCCGTGCATTTTACAGAAATTTTGAAAAGGCGATTGTGCTGGATGTAAAGGAAATAACCAATAGCGAAGGTACCCGCTACCTGATCCTGATGGAGCAGAAAAACAAAAAATACCGTACCACCATCAACAACTACGGGGAAGTGGTAAAAACTGAAAAGTTGAAAAAATAATAACCCGCTATATATTTCCCTGCCGGGGCAGCAGACAAATTTTAAGCCACTGCTGTCCCGGCATTTTTTTGCAAAGCTGTATTTTTGCGGCCTCTTCCGCATAGTCTCACTCCGCACGAAGCGGGCTGATCTGAAGGCGGTTTTACAAATAAAAGCTTGTAAAATGACTAAAGGTCCTGTTTCGCAATTTATTCAGCACCACTACCGCCACTTTAATGCAGCCGCCCTGGTAGATGCGGCCAAAGGCTATGAAACCCACCTGCTGGAGGGTGGTAAAATGCTGGTTTCACTGGCCGGCGCTATGAGCACGGCAGAGCTTGGCATTTCGCTGGCAGAAATGATACGCCAGGACAAAGTGCACATCATTAGCTGCACCGGCGCCAACCTGGAAGAAGATGTGATGAACCTGGTAGCGCACTCCCATTACAAACGGGTGCCTAACTACCGCGACCTTACCCCGCAGGAAGAATGGGACCTGCTGGAAAATCATTACAACAGGGTAACAGATACCTGCATACCGGAAGAAGAAGCTTTCCGCAGGCTGCAAAAGCACCTGGTAAAGCAATGGAAGGAGGCAGAAGAAAAAGGAGAGCGCTACTTTCCCCACGAATTTTTGTACAAAGTTGTTTTGAGCGGCGAGCTGAAGCAGTATTATGAAATAGATCCGAAAAATAGCTGGATAGTAGCGGCTGCTGAAAAAAACCTGCCCATCGTGGTACCGGGCTGGGAAGACAGCACCACGGGTAATATTTTTGCCAGCTATGTGGTAAAAGGTGAACTGAAAGCCAGCACCGTAAAAAGCGGCATTGAATACATGGTATGGCTGACAGACTGGTACCGCAATAACTCTGCAGGTAAAGGAGTAGGGTTTTTCCAGATAGGAGGCGGCATCGCCGGTGATTTTCCCATCTGTGTGGTACCCATGATGTACCAGGACCTGGAGTGGCATGATGTGCCTTTCTGGAGCTACTTCTGCCAGATCAGCGACAGCACCACTTCTTATGGCTCATACTCAGGCGCCGTGCCCAATGAAAAGATCACCTGGGGCAAATTAGATATTAATACGCCTAAATACATTGTGGAAAGTGATGCCACCATTGTGGCGCCGCTGATCTTTGCCTGGTTGCTGGGCTGGTAAAAAGTGGTATGCAAAAAATAAAAGCGAGGCCGCCCTAAAAGGGCGGCCTCGCTTTGTAGATAGTATTATCCGGCCATTAAAATGGCTTGGGTAGTTGTAAATCTCTTTTCAGCATATCATCCCGGTTGGCCATTTCCCAGGCGGTATAGAATACAAGCTGTCCTCTTTTGGCCAATAGCTTGTAGTTGATCTTATCAGGAGTGTCTGTGGGCCTGTGATAATCGGCATGCACACCGTTGAAATAGAAAATAACGGGTACTCCTTTCTCTGCAAAGTTGTAGTGGTCGCTGCGGTAGTAGAAGCGGTTCTTGTCATTCGGGTCATTATACTTTCTGTCCAGTACCATTTTCATGTGCTTACTGTTTACATCATCCGTGATTTTTGCCAGGTCAGTGCTCAGCTTGTCATCACCAATGATGTACACATAATTGGCAGAGTCTTTGGCATTTGACTGGTACTCTTCACCCACACGGCCTATCATGTCAATGTTCAGGTCAACCGTTGTTTTCTCCAGCGGGAAAACAGGATTGTCGCTATAGTATTTGGAACCCCAAAGTCCTTTTTCCTCTCCGCTTACTGTCATAAATACAATGGTGCGGCGGGGGCCTTTGCCGGCAGCTTTTGCTTTGGCAAACGCTTCTGCTATCTCCAGTATGCCTACGGTGCCGCTGCCATCATCATCAGCGCCGTAAAATATAGTACCATCCGCTCTTTTCCCTACGTGGTCATAGTGGGAAGTAATAAATACATACTCATCTTTTTTATCCGTGCCTTCTATCATTCCCAGCACATTGGATACTTCTACCGTAGAGGTGGCTTTGGCATAGGTCAGTTCTGTTTGTGCCTTATATACCTGTGATACAGGCCTGGCAGCCTTAGCATTTTTTATCAGGTCTTTACCGTCTTTGCCCAGTATTTTACCTGCCACTGCTTCCGAAACAGTAAATGTTTGCGGCATGATGCTGGCAGCATAGCCGTTCATAGTGTAGTTAGATGTCCTGTTAAAGGTGGTACGGGGAAAATTACCGTATACAATCAGTACTGCTGCTGCGCCTTTTTCCTGTGCTTTCAGCAGCTTGCCGTACAGGTTGGCGGGCGACATAAAACCGCCTGTTGAAGGCTTATACCCTTCCGGTGCGCCATCCAGCAGCATTACCAGCTTCCCTTTTACATCTATTTCTTTGTAGTCATCTATATCGCCATCAACAATGCCGAAGCCGGCAAAAGCCACTTCGGAAAAACGGAAAGAAGCGGTATGGTTGATTTGCGGGTTGGGCTGAAAATCTTTGTTCAGCTCATACGCCGTACCATTTACCACCAGTGAGGTGCTGGCAACGGAATCTTTATACAGCGGGTAGTACTGGCGGTAGCTGCCATTGTTGCCGGGTAGCAGGCCAAGGGATTTAAAGTGATTTTCAATATAGTCGGCAGCTTTTTCCAGGCCGGGTGAAGGCGTGTCCCTGCCTTCCATTTCAGGCCCTGCAATGATATAAAGATGTTTTTTCAGGTCCTCAGCCGTAATAGTTTTGGCAAAAAACGGAGGGGTATTCTTTTTTTGTGCTCCGGCCGTCATAGCTACCAGGAGCAATGCTACTAACGATAATTTTCTCATACCTGCTTTAAATGTTTTGTGTAAAGTAAAATATTGCCAAACTTAATGGAAAAATATGTTTAGCAGCAGGGTATGTGATGAATGGCGTAAAATTTAAACGCAGGCTATTTTTTCCACACGGCGCCCATGGCGGCCTCCCTCAAAAGGGGTGGACATGAATATATTAAGCATCTTTTCTGCCAGCGATTCGCTGACGAAACGGGCCGGGATGCACAGGATATTTGCATCATTGTGCTGCCTTACTAAGCTGGCTATCTCCTCACCCCAGCAGAGGGCGGCCCGGATATGCTGGTGCTTATTGGCCGTAATGGCCACTCCATTGGCCGTACCGCACAGCAAAATGCCAAAGGCATAATTCCGCTTTCCACGGCGTTGGCCACCGGGTGGGCAAAATCAGGATAGTCTGCCGAATCTTTGGAATGGGTGCCAAAGTCTTCAAAGGGGATTCCCCTGCCTTCCAGGTAGGAGATCAGGGATTCTTTAAACTCAAAACCGGCATGGTCACTGCCTATAGCCACGGGCTTGCTGAGGTCAAATGGAGATGTCATGATAGTGCAATTAAACCGTTTATAATAACCCTGTATAATTCGGGACTATAAAGGTAAGATTATTAGCTCCACTCAGCCGGAGGGTTTTCTTTTTGCTGCCGCTTATTGATGCGGGAGGCCAGCATGATGCTGGCTTCGTAGAGCAGGTACAGCGGTATGGTGACGATGGTAAGGCTGAACGGATCGGTGGAAGGCGTAATAATCGCCGCGGCAATCAGGATGAGCACAAAGGCATGCCGCCTGTACTTCCGCAAAAAGCGGGCTGTGACGATACCCACCCTGGCCAGCACCATCATCAGCAGTGGCATCTGGAAAAGCAGCCCGATGCCCACCGTGGTGTAGATCAGGTTTTCCAGGTAATCGGAAAACGTGGGCATGATAGTAATCTGCTCGCTGAGCTTATAATTAAAATAAAAATTGACCATGAAGGGCGTCAGGATAAAATACCCGAATGCCACCCCGATAAAAAACAGCAGTGATACCCAGAAGATGACGCCGCGGGTGGTTTTCAGCTCCTTTGCAGAAAGGGCCGGGCGAACAAACCGCCAGAACTCCCAGAATATATAGGGAAAGGCAATGATAAAACCTCCGATGAAGGCAAGGGTAAACGATGCAATAAACTGCCCGGTCATGGTGGTTTCCAGGAACTTTGGCTCTACCTGCTTAAAGCAAAGAACATCACCAATACCAATAGAGTGGCCCAGTTGGCACAGCCAGCGGGCAGAGATAAAATCGGGCTTGGTAGGAGCAAACAATATGCTGTCCACCACAAAACCGGAAAAGCTGAAAACCACAATGGCAGCTATGAGTACGGCTATTACCGAACGGATCAGGTGCCAGCGCAATTCCTCCAGGTGATCAATGAACGACATTTCCTGGCTGTCACGGTTTTTCTTATTTCGCTTGCTCAAAAAATCCAAAAGTGCCATTATAGTCTAAAATAAAGTGCGGCAAAATTAATCCATTCCGGGTTTCTTTCTGTCCTGTAATTATTTACAGGGCCGGGGCGGGCTTATTTCAGCTTTT
>DAOLFO010000397.1:0-2699 GCA_035326305.1 Chitinophagaceae bacterium | reverse complement strand
GGTGCAGCAGGCTCTGGATACTGGTCATGATACGATCTTCTTTTTCGTGGTATTCATGAGGCGGGCCGGGCTTTATATCCCGGTATGCAGGATGGGTGGTAACCAGTATATCCCGCATGCACCAGTAATCCGTGTCGGGCATTTCTTCATACGAAGTGTCGAGATTGATTCCCGCTGCTTCCACTTTTTTCTCCACCTCATCCAGCTTTGAATCGCCAAACATGCGCATGATAAGCATGGCCGGAAAGATAAGCAGGGGGTAGAAAGGGCGCCCCATGCCGTAGAGGGCAAACCATATTAACGCACCAATCGAAAGCCACACAAATATTTTACTGATGATGCTTTCTTCATCCAGGAAAACACGGTTGAGCAACTGGCCGCCGTCCAGCGGGTATACCGGCAGCAGGTTGATAATATTCAGAAAAAGAAAAAGTATGGCGATGGTATAGTAAGGAATACCGGCAATAGAAAGAAAAGGGTTCTGCAGGTACAGCAAGTAAAAGATAATACCTGCGATGATGCCGGGCAGTGGCCCGGCCAGTAAAATAATGGCTGACTCTCTTTGCGATACTTCCCGCTTGCTGCCGCTTACATAGGCGCCGAGCAGCGGGATAAAGAAAATGCCGAGATCTTTATAACGAAATGCCTTCATAGCTATGAAATGCCCCAGCTCATGAAAGACAACGATGATCGTAATAAGCAGCAGCATGTTGAAGCTGTGAAAAAAATAATAGCCAAGCAGCAGGTATAGCGCCAGGCTGACAATGGATTTCAGCCATATATTGCTTTTGGCGGCTTCAGGCTTCTGGTATTTGGGCGGGAAGCTGTTTTCCGGTGCTGCCGGTTCGCTATTGGTTTCCAAAAAAGGGTCCTGCCATTGCTCCATCCGGTAAATTTAATTAAAATACGGTGCTATTTTTTCAGAGAGTGCTTCCGGCATGGTAGTACGCTTCATAGTGGCGCTTTCCATAAAGTAAAGCACCACTTTTGCAGTAGCCAGCAGCTCTTCCTGCTCATTCCATATTTCATGAAAAAACTCGATCTTATGATGACGGGGCAGCTCTTTCAGTATCACTTTGACCGTAAGCCAGTCGTCATAGCGGATAGGCCGCAGATAGCGGCACTGCACTTCTATCACCGGCATGATGATGCCCATCTTTTCCATATCGGCATAGGTAAAGCCTAACTGGCGGATAGACTCTGCCCTGGCCGCTTCAAAATACTGGAAATAGTTACCGTGATACACTACACCCATCTGGTCGGTTTCGGCATAGCGCACACGCAGGTGGGTAGAAGTGCTAAACATACAGCAGTATAAGAAAACAGGAGTGATGAAGTTTATTTACCAATAGCGCTGTCGGCGCTGATCTTGCCCGGGCCTACCAGCAATATGGCTACGAAAGCTGTAAGGAAAAGCCCCGACATTTCCCCATCGCTATACAGGTGCCCGCTGTGGCTATGAAAAAAAGCAATGCTCATGGCAATGACAATGGGCACGCAGGCCAGCCGGGTAAACAGCCCGATAACGACAAACAAAGCGCAAAAGAATTCAGCAAAAACAAGCAGCGAAAACGCCGGTACAGAGCCGATGTGGAGAATATCAGGAAACTTTGCCGACTTTTCAGAAAAATGTATCAGCTTATCATAGCCATGTCCGAATGCCATAGCGCTGCCTGCCACTACCCGCAGCAGGAGCAGGGCGATATTGAAAGAAGAATCGGTGTACTTAATGCTCAGCCATCTTTTCATACGTATATCTGCTTTTAGGGTGCAATAATAAGTAATAAGCGGATATCTTTTCTAATGCCTTATCAATGAATAAAATGTTAAACCTTTTTGGAAACAGGACTTTTCCACACCTGTTTGGAACGATGTTTGGCAAGACCTGAAATAATTTGAATATTCGCAGCGTTTAACCCTACAACGGTTTAAAGGACATCCGGCATGAAGCAACCATTTATATTGGCCATAGCAATATGCGCCAGCCCTGCATTGTTTTCCCAGCAGACCAGTTATTATTCTGATCCGGCTACTAAGTTTAAAGAAGCAAAAGAATACTTTCAGAAAGAGCAGTACAGCCTGGCTTACCCTCTTTTTAGAGAGCTGAAGCAATCTGTAAGGGAAACTGATGTGGCCAACTATCCTGTCACTTCACAGGAAATCAGCTATTATACCATTGCCTGCGCCCTGATGCGGGATGAGAGCCGTGCCGAGGAGCAGGCCATTGATTATACCGACCTGGAAAAAAATACGGCCCGTGTGCAGATGATGAACTATCACCTGGGGGAGTATTATTTCCGCCGGCAGGATTTCCGGAAGGCCACTGACCGCTACGAGCAGACCAACATTGCCAACCTGAGCAATAAAGAAATAGCCACGATGAAGTTTCACCAGGGCTATTCTTATTTTACGCTGCAGCAGTTTGCACAGGCCAAGCCGCTTTTTAATACCATACGGGTAATGAAGGATGACCCCAATTACCTGGATGCAAATTATTATTACGGGTTCCTTGCCTTTCGTGACCGCCAGTATAACGAAGCCCTGCAGAGCTTTAAGATTGTGGAGAATGAAAAGAACTATGCTGCGGTAGTACCTTATTATATCGCCCAGATATATTATATACAGGATAAAAAAGATGAAGCGCTGGCGTATGCGGAAAGCAAGCTGAAAGCGGGGAATGCACAATACTATGATTTGGA
>DAOLFO010000396.1:0-2700 GCA_035326305.1 Chitinophagaceae bacterium | reverse complement strand
CGTTTTGTCTACCGGGTGTACCACGATGGGCTGCAGCTCTGTATTTTTCCAGACATTCTCCCGTCCCATTTGCCGTACAAAGCCATAATATGGCCTTGCTGATTCAAACCCCGGCTTATGTATTACGGTATCACCTGCCGGAAAATTAAATACCACCACATCCCCTCTTTTTGGCATGGAGCCAAACCAGCGGATATAAGGCAGCTTGATCAGCTCCGAATACGATTTGCCATTGGTAACCGGCATATAATTGTGCACAAACGGAAATGACAATGGTGTATTGGGTATGCGGGGGCCGTAACTCAGTTTGCTGACAAAAAGAAAATCTTTTACCAGCAGCGTTTTCTCCATAGAGCCGGAAGGAATGGTATAGGCTTCAAACACAAAAGTGCGGATAAGTGTGGCCGCCACCACGGCAAAGATGGCCGCATCCACCCATTCCCGCCACCCGGCTTTTTTATGCTTCTTTACCCCTTCCGCACCGATAAACCTGGCATCTTTATGATTGGCCAGCCAGGGAAAGTAAAACGGCGCAAACAACGATGCCATCGTATGCTCACCCAGTGAAAAACGATTGAACAGTTTTGCAAATTCAATAAAAATGCCGGGCGTAATAAACCAGCCAACAACAGGAATGAACTGCCAGAAGACCCAATGCACCGGCCGCTTTGCCAGCTTTTGCATCACCCATGTATTGTAAAAAGGTACATAAGCCTTCCAGGGCTTTTCCCCTGCCATGGCAAACAGCTTTGACAGGCCATAAGAAGGCAAAAATACCAGCAGGGTACTAATGAGATATACAATCAGCAAATGTTGTAAAGGCATGAACCTGTTTTTTATTTAGCGCTCAAAAATATCATAATGGACGGCCTCTCAAAATTATCTGCCAGAAACTTTTGCTAAATGCGGTAAGTGGCAGGTATCAGCCGGTAAAAAACATAACTACCGGGGTATTACATAGTTTTTTACATCTTCGCCGGTAATAGTTTTTGCAGACAGGATAACAAGACGCTCCACCACGTTGCGCAATTCCCGGATATTACCCGTCCAGTTATATCCCTGCAGCATTTTGATAGCCGCCTCATCAATATCTTTTTTGGCTATGCCGTAATCGGCACATATATCCTGCAAAAACTGGTCTACCAGCACAGGGATATCGTCCCGGCGGTCATTCAGAGAAGGTACATGTATCAGGATAACGCTAAGCCGGTGATAGAGGTCAAGGCGGAAGTTTTTTGCTTCCACTTCCTTCAGCAGGTCTTTATTGGTAGCGGCAATTACCCGCACATCCACGCTGATGTCCTTATCTGCTCCCACACGGGTGATTTTCCCCTCCTGCAGGGCACGCAGCACTTTGGCCTGGGCGCTGAGGCTCATATCACCTATTTCATCAAGGAACAGCGTGCCGCCGCTGGCCTGCTCAAATTTGCCAATGCGCTGCTTGATAGCGGAAGTAAAAGAACCTTTTTCGTGCCCGAACAATTCGCTTTCGATTAGCTCAGTAGGGATAGCCGCACAGTTCACTTCCACCAGCGGGCCGCTGCTGCGGTTGCTCTTTTCATGCACCCAGCGGGCCACCAGTTCATTGCCCACCCCGTTTTCACCGGTAATCAGGATACGGGCCTCCGTCGGCGCTACTTTATCTATCGTGTCTTTTATCTGCTGTATCGGTGCAGAGCCGCCAATCATCTCCTGTACCCGGCTTACTTTGCGTTTAAGTACTTTTGTTTCCGTCACCAGGCTGTTTTTCTCCATCGCATTGCGGATGGTGATGAGCAGGCGGTTCAGGTCAGGCGGCTTGGAGATATAATCATAGGCTCCTTTCTTTACCGCCTCCACGGCCGTTTCTATATTCCCGTGGCCGGAAATCATAATGATGGGAGAGTCAGGATTGATTTCACCGGCCTTCTGCAAAAATTCAATACCATCCATTTTGGGCATCTTGATATCGCAGAGCACCACATCATAGGTTTTTTCCCTGAATTTTTTCAGGCCTTCTTCCCCGTCGGCCGCTTCTTCAATTTTATAGCCTTCAAAAGTGAGTATCTCTATCAGCGTTTTGCGTATAGCCTTTTCATCATCAATAATCAGGATTTCTGGCATTCCATTTATTTTAGGCGCAAAAATAAGCTATTTGGGCTTCGGAAAGACCGCCCGGCCGCGCCTGCAACTTTTCGGCAGACACTTTGTTATTCCGTTAGTTAGGAGCCGAAAAAATCATGTTAATGTTGGAAATAAAATTTCAATGTTTAAACATTAAATATTATTTTTGCACCGGAATTTAATTTATGAAAATTGAAATAATAGCCGGCAGCCCCAGGGAGAAAAGCACAACCCGCAGAGTTGCTCATTTTTTATGTAAGCAACTGGAGAAGCATGATGATGTAGAAGTAAACATCATTGACATGAAAGACTGGAACCTGCCTCCTGTGCAGCAGGTGTTCAGCTCCCCGGAAGCAGCCCCGGTTGACCTGCTGCCACTGGCACAGCGGGTGTTTGAGGCAGATGCTTTCATCCTGCTTACCCCGGAGTATAACGGTAGCTACTCCCCTGCCATGAAAAACCTGCTGGACCATTTTCCCAAGCAGCGCCACAAAGCTTTTGGCATTGCCACTGCATCACCGGGAGCTTACGGGGGCATGCGGGCCGCACAGCGCGGCCAGCAGCGGAGCCCAGCGGCGGCCCTCGCTGGCATGCACG
>DAOLFO010000395.1:0-2705 GCA_035326305.1 Chitinophagaceae bacterium | reverse complement strand
GATTCACACAGATAGGTGATTTAAGGATTTCTGATGTGATGATTTGCAAGATGTATGAAGTACGATGTACGGTGCGGCGATTGCTAGATGTTGACCGATTAACACTTCCTGCTTTCAGCCGCTTGTCATGCCGACACAGGAGGCATCTGAGAGGATAGCTTTGTAAGATGTATGATGTTCGACGCAGCGATAGATGCCTGATTTATTGATTTCTGATTTGGTGATTTACTAATAGCTATTAGCTGTTTGCCGTTAGATGTACGGCTCACCGATTGCCAACTCACGATTCACGATTACGCCGTTTGATTTCCCCTTTTTACTTATTTGCTGCCTGGTATTTACTTCCCCGACACATAGCTCTCTACCGGCAGGCGGTTTTGCAGGCTGCGGGCCAGCGTCATTTCATCCGCATACTCCAGCTCACCGCCGAAAGCAATGCCCCTGGCAATGGTGGTAACACGGGCGGCACAGGCAGCAGGCATTTTTTTCTGGATATAATAAATAGTGGTATCACCCTGTATGTTGGGATTGAGGGCAAAGATGAGTTCCTGTATATTTTCTTTTTCCAGGCGCTGCAGCAGCCCTTCGATATGGAGCTGGTCGGGACCAATGCCATCGAGCGGAGAAATAACGCCGCCGAGCACATGGTAAGTGCCGTTGAACTGCTGGGTGCTTTCGATGGCTATTACATCGCGGATGCTTTCCACCACGCAAATGACATCCTGCCGCCGGCTGCTGTTGGCACAAATGGAGCAGATATCCGCATCCGCTACATTGTAGCAGCGGTGGCAAAATTTTATTTCGCTGCGCATACGTGCAATGACATCGCTGAACTGTCTTACCTCCTGCTCCTGCTGGCGGAGCAGGTGCAATACAAGGCGCAGGGCTGTTTTTTTACCAATGCCCGGCAGCCGGGAAAATTCAGCTACGGCATTTTCCAGTAATGCGGAAGAAAATTGCATGGTGCAAAGATAAAAAGAAGCGTTGTAGCAGCACCGGGTTAATTGCCCCGCAGCAACGGCCGCTCACCGGATAGTAAGCCGGGCTGACGCCGGGGAGCCGGTTGCTGGCCCGGTACAGCATTTATACCTGGTGCGCCGGTTTCAGCCGGGCCGGGCCGGCGTATATCAGCAGCATCTATTTCCACCGGCACATCCACACCGGGCTTGATGGTCAGCTTCCTGTTCAGCGGCCTTACTATTTCCGGCTGGCGGCGCTCACCAAAGAAGCGGCCTGCATCCCATACGCCATTCTGATTTTTGTCATCGAGAATGCGTAAGTCATACTCTCCGGGAGGAAACAGGCCAATATTCAGCGTGTTGCCGGTGAGCGGTATGGATTGGGATATCCGGTTGCTTTGTACAAACAGCAAAATAGGATGTGTATACTGCTCCAGGTTGCGGAAGCGGATATTTACCTTACCATATTCATTCAGGCGTTTGGTAGTAAAGCTGATAGTATCGGCTTTGAAAAGCTGGAACCCGAGTGTATCCGTGGCAAAATCTTTTTCCAGCATAAGATGGTAAAGTGTATTTTCTTTCCAGGCATGCTGCAGGGACAGCTTTTTGCGCAGGCTGTCGAACTGCCAGCTATAGCCGGTTACTTCTGCAAACGTGGTATCCGTAGCAAACCGGGCTTTTGATGAATCAAACTCTTTGATGGGAGTAATAAAATCCATGCTGAAAGGCTTCAGCAAATCCTGCCTTTCGTTTTCCAGGCTGGTGGCAATCTTTATTCTCCGGTCTTCTGATTTGATGGTTTTGATGTTAACCGGTGTGGAAGTGGTTTTTTCTTCCCTGGGTTCGGTATAAGCATACAGCGTAACGGAATCCGTACCGGCGCCCGTAATGGTTATGGCGCTGTCTGCAAAGGCAAACAATGCCTGCCTGTCAAAGTAGCGGTAGGAGCCGCTTTCATCTTTCAGGGCATAGAGGTAATAAGTGCCGGGCGGAAGGTTTTTAAAGGTAAAGCCGCCTTTATTATCAGGCCGGGTCACATAGCGGGGCTTTTGCTTTACCAGTGCAGAGTCATCACCGCTGCGGTGCAGCATGATGGTCATGGTGCTGTCGGTGTCGCCGGTTTCGGCCAGTAAAATACGGCCGCTGAAGCGCAGCGAATCAAAATAAGCGCCGGTGGAAAAAGTATAAGTGAAGTTGCGGAAAATATTTCCTTCGTTTACATCTTTAATACTGTTGCCAAAGTCAAGCGTATAAGTGGTATTGGGCTCCAGCGTATCCCGCAGGCGCACAGTTACCGTTTGCAGGTTGCGGTTTACCACAGGCATACTTTCGGGCACGGGAGATACGATGAGGTTTTGCTGGTAATTATCCAGCTCTACATATTCATCAAAAGTAAAGGTGATGCGGTTATTATTGAAACCCAGCATGGAGTCCTGAGGGTTAGCTTTTACAAGTACGGGTGGCAGCGAATCCCTGGGCCCTCCACCGGGCGGTACAATATTGGCACAGCCGGTGCTGGAAAAGAAAGCGGCCACGGCGGCAACAGCGATTAATCCTAAAAAAATAAACTTTTTTGCTTGCATAAAAGACGTGCAAACTTACAGGGTTTGCCGCTAACGCCTTGTTTTTAAAATCATAATAAATCTTCCGGGGCTGCATCGGGGATAGCCTCCGGCTCCGCTTCATCATCCGGCGGGTGCAGGTCTATGGCTATATTGTTTGATTTGACAAAGCTGCACCAGTCGC
>DAOLFO010000394.1:0-2718 GCA_035326305.1 Chitinophagaceae bacterium | reverse complement strand
ATATCTCCTCGCACATAGTGACATATTGCGGGTCTTTTGCTTCTATCACCGCAGGCTCTATAAAATAGCCCAGCTTTTTATCGCAGTTGCCGCCCACCCATACCGCAGCTTTTTTATCTTTTTTCGCATTGTCAATATAGCTCTTGATCTTGTCAAAGCTTTTTTCATCTATCACGGCATTGATAAAATTGGTAAAGTCTTCCACCGTACCCATTTTAAAGCTCTTTACCCCGGCCACCAGCTTTTTCTTTACTTCCGCAGCGATATTGGAAGGGATATAAGCCCGTGAGGCGGCAGAGCATTTTTGCCCCTGGAACTCAAATGCCCCGCGCAGCAGCGCAGTGGCCACCACATCAGGATTGGCGCTTTTATGCACCATTACAAAGTCCTTACCACCCGTTTCTCCCACTATACGGGGATAGGTTTTGTACATCCCCATGTTTTTGCCAATGGTTTCCCACATGGTATTGAACACACCGGTGGAGCCGGTGAAATGCACGCCGGCAAAATCGCGGTGATTAAAGCATACTTTACCCAGCGTGGGCCCGTCCACATACACCAGGTTGATAACCCCATCCGGCAGGCCGGCTTCTTTAAGGATGCGCATAAACATCTGCGCTGAGTATATCTGCGTATTTGCCGCCTTCCATACCACCACGTTGCCGCAGAGCGCTGCGCTGGCCGGCAGGTTGCCGCCAATAGCCGTAAAGTTGAACGGCGTAACGGCCAGCACAAACCCCTCCAGCGGGCGGTACTCCATCCGGTTGTGCATGCCCGGCCCGCTGATTGGCTGCTGCTTATAGATTTCGCTCAGGAAATGTACATTGAAACGCAGAAAATCAATTATCTCGCAGGCGCTGTCAATCTCTGCCTGGTAAGCATTTTTACTTTGCCCCAGCATGGTGGTACCATTCATATAGGGGCGGTATTTGGTAGCAATGAGGTCGGCAGCTTTCAGAAAAATGCCGGCCCGGCTCTCCCAGCTCATAGCAGCCCAGCCTGCCCGGGCTCCCAGTGCGGCAGTAATGGCCTGCTTTACATGTTTCTCCTCTCCTGCATGAAAGTAGCCCAGGGTATGCTTCAGCTCATGGGGCGGATGGATAGCTACTTTCTTCCCTGTCCTCACTTCTTCTTTACCGATATACATAGGTATGTCGGCTGTTTGCTTTTTTAATTCTGCCAGCACGGCTTTCAGCCGTTTTTTTTCCGGCGAACCGGGGGCGTAGTTCAAAACAGGCTCATTGACAGGAAGCGGGTAGCTGAAGTAACCAGTGTTCATATAGTATATTTTAAATCGTTTGGCTGAAGGCGCAAAATTACCGGTTTTGGGTTGGAGTTTTGAGTTTTTGAGTTTTTGAGTTGTGAGTTGTGGGTTTTAGGTTTTGGAGTGGTGGTGCAGGGCAGGTGTATGCTTAACACGGCCTGCCGGGTGAGTGATACCCCTGCAAGAGTATTGACTGAGGCGATTATATTTTTCATCTTTAGGTTAAAAATTCCACCACATGAAAAAGATAACGCTCCTGGCATCCCTTTTCCTGACCGGCATTGCTATAGCCCAGCCTGTACAAAACCTGAAGCAGGCGATGGAGCTGCCCATGCCAAAAACTATTGATGATGATATGCCCGGTACCCGCGGCGCCAGCGTGGTATGGCATCCTGTGCAGAAAAAATATTATGCCGCTTTTGCCGGAAATACTGATTTTCCTTTTGCCATATTTGATGCCAAAGGTGAACGCCTGAGCGATGAGGATATGACATGCCTGGCCGATATCCGCGGGCTTTGGTATAACCCTGTCAAAAAAGAAATAGCGGGTAATGCGTATGGCGAAGCGGGCTGGTTTTCCTATACGCTGGAACCCGACGGGCAGATAGATGATATATCAAACGACCTGGAAGGGCTGCACCAGCCATCTGAGCAGTCTGTAGGTGTATATAATACTACTACCAAAAGGGTACTGTTCCTGTCAGCCGGGAAAGTATATGGCTATAATGAATCGGGAGAACTTGCTGACTCTGTGGCTATCCACTGGGGGCGTACCAAGGCCATGGGCATAGATGAGGAGGCAGCACCGGGCTTAGTGCCGGAAGATTATAACTATCTCTCCCTGGTATATACCGGCATCAAAGGACAGGAGCTGGGATTTTTGAACGTTATTGCTCACCAGGTAGAACTGTACGATGCCAAAACAGGCTTTCTTACAAAAAAGCTTGCCCTGCCGGAAGATGCTATCGCAGAGACCGCCTTCAATTTTGCATATGCTAATGGCATGTACTGGCTGTTTGATATAGAACTGCGGAAATGGGTTGGCTATAAATAATTTTCTGCTGTCCGGATAATCACCGGCACCACTAAAGTCAGAGTTATGCAAGAGTTGATTTTGGCTGATGTCATTGCAAACAGAAACAGGAGGAATACCGGGCACACGGGAACTGGCGGATGGTGATAGATGAAGAACTGGTATTAAATGTACTAAAAAAAGCAGCTTCCAAATGGGCACTCTATACCCGAAAATATTATTAAACCTGATATCAAATTTGATTTATGCCTGCTTGTAAGAGCAATGGCTTTAAAGCAATGCCCTGAACGGAGTTTTATCTTGAGAATCTGTATTAGTTGCGCCGGGCCCACCCCGCACACATAGCTGAGCTATGCGACCCGGCTACGAAATGAACTAAGCAAATAGTTGTTTGGCGACTCATTCATGCATTATCTGTGCT
>DAOLFO010000056.1:0-13757 GCA_035326305.1 Chitinophagaceae bacterium | reverse complement strand
TCCAGGTCAGCCCGCAGGTCTGGCGGGAACAGAGCCGGGGCCTGCCACCGGCACAGGAAGAAAATCCGGCGGAGGGGATGTCGGCGTAAATGATTTTTTTCACTTTTGTACTGGAAAATTTTCACTATATTTGAAAAAACAATTATGGAAGCCATCCGTAAAAAATTCAGCCACCTGCGCCTCACCGATGAGCGGGCGATTGTGCTGGCTGCCCGGCGGGGCGTGCGTCCCACCATTTTTTATTCCTTTGCGGATACCGCCAAGCTGTCGGAAAAAAAACTTGCCACGCTGCTGCACCTGCATCCCCGCACTATCAGCAATTACAAAGAGCGCCGGCAATCCCTGAACCCCGTAGAAAGCGAGCACCTGCTCAAACTGATCTTTTTATTTGCCCGGGGTGAGGAACTCTTCGGCAGCATTGACGAGTTTAACCAATGGCTGCAGAAGCCCTACCCGGACAGTAAAGAGATACCCATGACCTGGCTGGACACTCCCGGCGGTGTGGACCTGATTACCGAAGAACTGGAACGGCTGGCGCATGGTTATGTCGCCTGATTTTCCCTATGCTTGTTTACCGCATCACCCATAAAGCCTACAGTCAATCGCTATTCGCGCCGGGACTGGCCGGTCGCTGGAACGGCGCCGGCCGAAAGGTTATCTATACGGCAGAGTCCATCCCGCTGGCTTTTATGGAGAACCTGATCCGCCGGAAGGGGCTGGGCTTTAATGATGATTTCCGGATCATGATCCTTGAGCTGCCGGATACGCTGGCTATTACCGAAATAGCTACCGGCAGCCTGGCCGCAGGCTGGCGGGATATTACCGATTACTCGATCTGCCAACAGGCAGGAAATGCCTGGTATGATGGCGCCGGCACGCCTGTCCTGAAAGTACCCTCTGCGGTCGTTCCCACGAATTTCAATTATGTGCTTCACTACCTTCACCCTGATTTTACGCAGGTGAAGCTAATCACCACCATGCCCCTGATACCGGATGACCGGATCGAAGATCTGCTGAAAAACTATGTTCCCCCTGCGAAACAATGAACCCTGATTCCCTTGTTGTTCCTTTAAAGCAAATGGGATCTTCTTTTTTTCCGCACTTAAGTTAGCAATATATTTTTTCATTACCTGGGTCAGGTCGGCCTGGTTATACCTAATCGCAGTTGCAAAAAGTACATATTCTTTTGCTCTTCCCTGTTCAGTCATCCGGATATGTAGCTGATAGTAGTATAGCCAATGAGAACTTATTTGTTGTCCCTGCAAATATAAAACTGATTACCGCTGCTGATTGCTGCAATATCCAGTTCTACTATTATCAATACCAGGGTAGTGGTGATTAATTTATGATTCTCTTTTGCCTTAATTTTAATCAGCCCACCCGACGGATTCCCGTTTGTTCATGAGAAATGAGTTTGCTTGCTATACAGCTTACCGGTATGTATTGGATGGACGGGTATTTGAAAAATGATATTACTGCCCAACAAAGGAGCTGTCACTTAGCGTTTTCATAAAAGCAATTAGGTTTTCTTTTTCTTCCCCGGTTAAAGGAATCCGCCTGTTATTGTTTTTTAAAACCGGATCGAGGTTATCAGCATCCAGAACACCATTGTCAAAATAATCCAATACAGCCCTCAGGGTAGGGAACTGGCCAAAACTGCCGTAAGGAGCAGTGTAGGCGACATTTCTTAGAGAAGGCACCCTGAAGCTCATATAGTCTGCCAGCATTCCTGTTACCCGTGCACGTCCTGCTTCGTTGGTATTAGTATTCAGCGGGAAGCCGACATTCCTGAAGCTCTGGTCGGTAAACAGCTCCGTACTGTGGCAACCGGCACATTTCTGCTGAAAAACCTGGTATCCTTTTGCTTCACTTTCTGTGAACGCTGCACCTTCGTTTCGTTTTACCCTGTCATACTTACTGTTGGCAGAAATCAGCGTATACCCGTATTGCGCTATACTGTTATAAATTCTTTCAGGAGTGGCCTTTTCATCCCCAAATGTTTTTTTGAATAAATTTTTGTATCCCGATTCATCTTTTAATTTGCTGATAACTTCCAAAATGGAGGAATTCATTTCTTCATGTGTGATAATAGGAACCAATGGCTGTTTTTCCAGCTGAAGAATATTCCCATCCCAGTTATAAAACTGCATGAACGCCATATTCTGGATAGGCGGTGTGTTGCGGAGCCCCACCCTGCCATATATACCTACTGCCTGGATATTATTATCAGCAAAAGCATTTGATTGGTGATGGCAGCTGGCGCAGGAAACAGTGTTGTTAGCGCTAAGCTTTTTTTCGTTAAAAAGTTTTTCTCCTAACTCCACCCCATATTTTGTCGGCTTATTTGTGTTTACCGAATTGTTAAGTGCCGGAAACCCGTGAGGGATCGGCAGGGAAAGCTCCGGGTTGCCGAAGGGAAGCGGATCGAAAATATCATCCCTGTTGCATGACAGGAAAAGCAATAACGCAGATATGATACCGGACACTTTTTTTATCATAGTTGGAGTTGTCGGAAAATGATCCTGAAAAAGGAGCCGCCTGGTTCGTGAGTGCCAGGCGGCCTCCGGTATTGCTTTAGTTTTCCACACTACCTACTGAGAACATGCCGCTAATATCGCTTGTCCCATCCCCGCCCAGGTTGTCAACAAATTTCATCATTTGCACGGCGGTATGAATATTGGGGGTGGCATTGTCATTCATGCCCGTTCCCGATGTCAGCAGGATGGTATTGGCCTTTCCGCTCAGCAGCTTGTCAAAATCAGCTTTGATATTAATGGCTGGTGCATTGCGACCCACCACAGCATGTGTCGTAAGATTCAATGTAATATCTCTGTAGGCATCAACTCCCTGTGTGTAATTCCCGGCGCCTCCCTCCACAGTGCTTCCTGTATGTATGGACATCTCCTTATTGTCGGGGCCATAAAATCCTTCCAGTTTTGTGAAGCGGTACCCCGTACCCCATTCCCACATCATTTCTGTGTCGTTCGCACCGGCTTCTGCATAGAATTTGGGAAATCTTGCCTGGTCCAGTGTATTAAGCTCCGGCTTGATGCCTAACCCGAATTTTATCTGTTTATATTCACCGGCCGGTATATTGCTCAACACATAGTCCAGCGTCTGGGATTTAGAATGGTTGATAACAGTTGCCCCATTATCCAGGTCGTTGATATTATAGGGAAACTCATTTCCGTCTGCCTTTATCAGGCGGATATTGCTGATCACATATTTTATCTCCGAAAAGCGATGGGCTTGCCCTTCGGCAGAAGTGTTTACAGTAGCAGTGGATGAGCTGGCATTGCCCAGGACAATGGGCGTGTTTTTAAACGTATTGCTGAAATGCAGCGTAACGCTATTTGCCACCGGGATTTCATCTTTTTTGCTGCATGCTACTAAAGCCAGGGGAATAAAGGATAATAACAGATACTTATTAATTTTTTTCATTTTCAGGTTTTTAAATGATGATGAAATTGTTTGTGATTAAAAATTAAACTTCAGTGATGTGAAAAGATTTCGTCCCATCCTGGGGATATTACCCCAATCTGCGTAAGTGCTGTAATACCTGTTCGCTAAGTTTTCGGCTCCAGCCTGTAAGATGGTTTTAACCTTTTTGATAGTGAAAGTATAATCTGCAGAGGTATTCCAGAGCATATAAGCCGGAGTCTGGTCTTCGCCATATTCCGGGCTATAATTTCTCTGCACAAGATCGCCGTTAAGCGAAGTTTGCATGCTGAATTTCCCGTGCATAAATTGAAGCGATGTTTGATAACTTAACGGCCGGATAAATGGCAGGTTGCCATCCTTATCATCTGTAGCCCGGGCATATGTCAGTGTTCCCTTCCAGTGTAAATGAGGCAAAATGTCATAGCTGGTATTCAGAGCGATGTTGAAAATCTTTGCATCGTTCAGCGATGTATATCCTTTCACCCCCACGGACTGGTAATTCATGGGGCTTCCCAGGCTCAGTATTCTTCCAATAATATAGTTGCTGATGTGGAAGTAATTTACTTTGGCGGCTATCTTCATTTTACCGGTTTTGAACCCGGCGCCTGCATTAGCTTCATACGAAATTTCGTTGCTGAGGCCGGGGTTGCCAATGTAATCGTAGCGGTCAAAACTGTTGTAGATATAATAGCCGTAACCTTCCGAAACAGAAGGGGCTCTGTGCCCGTAACCCACACCTGCGGAAAAATCAAATTGATCAACATTCCGTTCATAGCTTGTATGCAGGCCCGGCAATATTCTGCTTTTCCGATGTGGTGTTCCGGGGTGAAAAATCCAGTTAAACTCTGCATATTTAGAATGGTTATAATTGTAGCCAAGGGATCCGCCAAAGTTCAACCGGCTATTCTTTGCAATAGTCCAGGTATTATTTAGAGCAAGGCCAGCAAACCGGGTTGTAACCCAGGGCCAGCTATATGCAAACATGCTTCGCTTGCTCCGGTCCTGCGGGTACATACGCATTTCTGCAATGGAGAGGTTGCTATATGCATTTAACTGGATCTCAGCATTCAGATCACCATGTTTTAAATTTGCCCTGGAGACAAGGCCATACGTAGTGCTCCAGCCCGGCATGTCCATGTGAACCAGGTTTTCCGGGCGGTTGGTGTCATCCATATAATGTTCTACTGCATTAAAGTACAGTTTGGTGTCCCAAACCCGTATCAGCCCTTTTTCAAATAATTGTTTGTAAGCGGCGGAAGTAATAAGCGCACGGGAGAGCCATAGATCCATTGGAAGCGCAGGAAAACCCACGTCTTTGGCTACGTCAAAAATAGCATCGACTCTAACAGATGACAGGGGACTGGTTTTGCAGGCCAGTCCTAAAGAAGTATTTAGTTTGCTGTATTGGGAATGCTTTACTTCGTTGTTATTCCCATCGTAATAATTGCCCGCTTTCCGAAAGGAAATGCTTCCGTCGGCCACGAATTTGTCACCCGAATAAGATACATTTCCGAGATTAAAAAACTGTTTGTTATTCAGCTCCATGCCTGTTTGATAAGCGCCGCTCCATTTCTTTTCCAGTCCGAACGGTGTGCTTTTCCTTTTCAGGTCAATATTTCCTGCAACCGTTGCGCCATGCAGGCTGCCTCCCTGGCCGGATTTGATGTCAATAGCAGAAAGGTTGTTACTTTCCACATACGAGGTAATCGGATCCATTTTGTCTGTACATGCGCCAAATACATGCATGCCGTCAATCGTAATGGTGGATCGCTCAGTGCTCATGTTATTAAGCAACGGCTCCCAGGCATAAGCTCCCCGTTTTATGAAGCTGATGTTATCGGCAGATGCTAAAAATTCATCTACCGAAACGGCCATTTTCATTTCAGTTTCGATCTTCTTTTTGACCGTAGCCAGTATTTTTACTTCTTCCAGCAGCTTTGAGCTGTCACTCTGCGGCTGCTTATTTTGTGCAACGGCATTTATTCCTGAAAAGAGGAGCCAGAAAATAATGTTTAACTGTTTCATAGATATTAAAATAAAATATCAATGTATAATTCGCTTTTCACGCCTTCCATGCCGGGTGTAAAATTTGCTGGTACCTGGGTACCTTTCAGGATTTTTCCGTTTTGGTTCAGCATAGTAAAATTCAATGTCCAGTTTCCTGTCATGGTGTAATTGACAATGCCGTGGTACAGGCCATCGCTTTGCTGTGTCAGATCTTTATTATTTGGTGAAGAATGATTTCCCATAGAAGGTTCGGGCATCCGCGGATCCAGTTGCAATGTATAATCACTCACTTCTGTGTAAGCGTATTGCGAGGGATCGGGAAAACTCCCTGATGGCGGATTCGCTGGCTTATTGAATTTGTATATACCGGCCACCAATTTATTTTCGGCAACCCCGGGCTTTTGCGGGGCCACTAAAGCGATAAAATACAATTCATCATCCTTTCCCGTAAACGCCGTCATGTTCAGGTTTTTGTTGATTTGCGGCTGTACAGAAATACTTTTCTTTACAGAATAAGCCTGATTATTAACGGTGAAGCTGATATACAGATCCCAGGTGCCGCCTGTTTTGCTTTCGCTTGTAAATACAGTGTACCCTGAAAAATAGTTGTCACCGGCATTATAAACCAGGTCATACCGGTGGGGGCAGGAAGCAGTGCTATTATCTGCACCTGTCATTAGGGGTAAAAACTTTACGGCTGTAGCGTTTACTGCCTGGTTTTCCTGAGCCTTAGTAATTTTCAGGCGTATCTCATTGTAGCCTTTATAGAAAGTCCCGTTCAGTGCCTCAATGCTGATACGATAGCTATCGCTGCGGGCAGCCGCCGCTTCTTTAAATTCATAATGCTCAGTAACGACTGTGTCTATTTCTGCTTCATAATCCGTTTTTTCTTTTGTGCAGGATGCAAATAACAGGCACACTGCAGCAAGAAAAGGTATTACTCTTCCCATATTGACAAAATTCTGGTGATGAATAACTGAACAGCAGCAGGTTTCTGCAGGCATAAGCGCCCCTTATAGCCGTCAATCATAATTACTTTAAGAAAACAGATAAGCGGTAAAACAGCACCCCGTATGTGGTGCGCATAGCCTGATACTGCAGGATATACAAAACAATCCCGGCACACTATCGTATGCAAAAAATTACCGCTTAAGTGAGGAAAGAGTTAGCTGTATTTCTAACTCTGGTATATTGCCGGCGGCTTTATCAGCCTGGAGACAAACTGAAATGAATACAGGTGGTTGTTATGAAGAGGGAATTTTACTTTGGCTGTCAGTAAAGACAAATCGTTATATATCAGAGATGTTATCCTCAGGGGAAGGAACTGGACAGTTTCTGACTGTAATTGCTTCAGGATATCGCCTGCGCTTTTTTCGTTTTTCTCCTGCTGCATTTGAGCCAGTTTGCACTGGCCGTCACATTTCATTTGAGGACGATTCTTATTTACGCAAAACAGCTCGATAAAAAAGGCTTTGTCATACTCATAGATTGCATAGAGAACAGGGGTTTTTATTATGCTTAATAACATAATAAACATAACAAAAGCACATGCTATTTTGGACACCAGTTTCAACTAAATAATACTTACTATTCTATAAATTTTTTAAATGCATCCAAGCACCTTTTCTTCCTGCTTTATAAGTGTACACTCCTCAAGTGCCAAGGAAGGCATTGCAGCAGCGAAGGTAGCCTTTTTTAATAAAGGTAATATGACCTGCGATAGGAAAGAATATGATATAAGTAAGGTTTTGGCGGTTATACGCTATCATCTGTTTGTGGTTTTTTGACATATCCTTTACAGTGATCCCCCGCAATTTTCAATGGCCGGGAGGCTTTATCCTGGTTTTCAAAAACACTTATTTTGAGCAAATTTTGAAAGGAAATTTCAACATTAATCTGGCAGCCGGCATAATTCCGAAGGCAGTACAGGAGCTATATACTAAAGTGCCTGAAAATATTTACTCCGTTCCGGTAGGAAAATGTTATTGAGATATAACATGGTACTTATCTTAAACTGACAAAAGGATGTCCCTGGTTTACCAGGAAGCAGTACAGGGGGTTGGCATCATTAACGGGTCAGGAAGTGCGGGCATGACTCTCAACTTTAGCCCTTGCGAAAATCTGATCGTTGAGTGGTAATTATAAAATTACTTTCTATTCTTCTCCTGGTATTTTCAGGGATAGCCCATATGTAACAAGCGCTGAGGGATCTGAGCCTGTCCGCAATGGCGGCACGCAAAGTACATCTACTGATTGGTTTTACTTTTTGTACAACACTTCCTGATATATCCCGATTTTGCCAGTTATATTAAACGGCCGGAGTTTCAGGGAGAAGATTTGGTGTCCTTTATGTCCTGAAGGCCGCTTTCCCCTTCTTTTAATTCAGTCAGGATCTTTTTTGCAGCAGCTATCCGCAGGCGTCTATTCTTAGCAACAACCTTTTTGCTTACCCAATGTTCAATTTTGTGATGAAGCGGAATAAGCAAGGAAGCTATAATAGTCAGTATTAAAAGCATCCATACAGGAGAATGATGCGTTATTTCTGCTATGTAGGAATGGAAGACCAGATTAATAAATTCAAACACCAGTAAGAGAACCAAAATCCCCAGAAAATGCACCCATCTTTCATTTATAAAAACGCTGTTGGTAAGCACTAAAAAAGCAGTTATTATTATGATAATGCCAATAGCTATGCCAGCATACTGAATATTAATTCTTCGCTCTTTTTCTTTTTGCAAATTAGCCAATTCCAGATCCTGCTGCCTTATACTTTCATCAAAACTCAGGCTCCAAAACTGGTTTGCCTTATCCTGACTAAAAAGACTATCATTGGCAACAAGCATTTCGCTTTGATAAAAATATGCACTATCCGTATTGCCTCTTTCTTTATAAAAGCTGGAAAGAAATTGGGTAACGTTGTAAATTCTTGGGATGAAATTACCTGCCTTGGACAGGCTCAATGCCTTTCTTGCGTAGTGCAAACTTGAATCCGGCTGTCTCAATTTGTCAAACACGTGTGCCATACCCAAAAAGGCGCCTATTAAGCCATCGTCATTCTCGATTTGCGCAAATCTTGGAGCGGCAAGCCTGTAGTATTCCATCGCCAGGCTATAATTATTCATAAAAAGATTGATTTCGCCGAGATTGTTTGTGGCAATGGCCTGGCTAGATGACACTTTCATCCGGTTAGCCATCTGCAATCCTTTATTTGTGTAATAAAGCGCCGAATCGACATCTACTGATAAATAGGCTATTCCAATACTAACTGTTGCAGCTAGTTGTAAGCGCTCATCCCCGCTTATCTCGGAAGATTGCAGGGCTTTTAAGAAATAGTCAATGCTTTTGTTGTAATTCCCTTCATAAGAATGAATGCCTCCAAGGGCATTAAATGCCCGGCCCTGCAATACCACATCCCTGGACTCTTCTGCCTTTTTATAGGCCTTTAAAAATAGGTCCAAAGCCTTGTAATTGTTACCCGAATTCATAAACACAACACCCAAAGCCCTGTAGGCATTACTTTCTTTTGTAGGATCGCCGGATAGCTTTGCCAACTTCAGATTCTGTTCACCATACTGAAGTGCGGTTTCAATGTCTGAATAAGCATAACTCCATGTTAGCTCATTCAATAATTCAATTTTTACAGAATCATTTTTTGCTCTTTTAAGCAAGTGTGTTAAACTGTCTGTTTTGACAGACTGAGCATTGCCGTCATTGAATAACAGCAGTACGAAGGCATAAATAAGATAAACTCTGAACATGGTATAAGATAACTTCTATTGAATGATTATTTTCCAACTGCGGCCTTCGCCAGCCGCTCCTGCAGCACCCAAAACTATTACAAATCCACCCCACCTCAAAGCTAAAGACGATCAATTATTTCTTCGTCTCCGGGCTCAAGTCTTAAACCACTGCATTCACTGCAGGCTTATACCTTATACCCAGCAACAAAACGACCTGCTCATACTTATATTTCATATCACAAATTTATGGGATGTTAAACGGATAAACTCAGTTAATGGAGAGTGAATAATTACACATCTTATGTGTAAGGCTATACGGATGCTTCGATTGCACTTTCCCACGGACGGCTGTCATCCAGTTGCTTCCTACCTGCTACTCCATTTAGCCGGATGCAGGGAATTGCGGACAAGACCAGTGCCGGAACTTGGCTATCCTTACCGTTAATGTGAAAATGAGGGGCTATATTCATTTTAGTTTTGACGATGGCAATACTTGCTACCTTATAAATTCAATAGATGCTGTTCGCCTGCGTGAGAGAACCTGCTACACACTATCAAATAAAGACTTTGATATTATAGGTTCATGAATATTTCAGACGAACTTGATTTTTCCCCTTTTAGTGGGGTACTACAATTATACTGTAATAAATTGGGTTATATAAGACTTTTCAAAAATTGGTTTAAGCATATACGAATCCATTCAACACAGCATATTTTCTAACTTTGCTGATGGTGTGTAGCTCCTTGGCTATTTCCTTAAAGGAGGCTCTAACATACCCGGCTTCTGGTTGTTTGGGAATCATAAGTAATTTGCTGTCTGTGATCGGGGGCTCAAACAAAGCATTTGACTGGCAACTGTATAAGTTTGGCGCTTTCAGCCGTATTAGTTCCATGAACAAAGGGACCATACTGTTGCCGGTCATGGCAATAGTTGGCTGTGTGCAAAAAAACAGCAGCATTTCTTTAACGCTACGATTGATTCCATTGCTACCAGTGAAATCCGGGCGTCGGGCATTCCGGGGTTTGCTCTGGGAGTTATCAGCAATGATAAAATTTTGTTTCAGCGAACCTATGGTGTGCAAAGTGCAGATGCTGATCAGCCATTAAATAGCCGGTCTGATTTCCACATGGCATCAATATCTAAGCCTTTTGCGGGTACGGCCATTATGCAACTGGTCAGTTCGGGAAAGCTAAATATAGACAGCACAGTATCTTGCTACCTGCCTTATTTCAGCATGAAGGATAAGCGGTACCGGCAAATAACACTGCGGCATATTCTTACACATAGCTTCGGCATCCCTGATGTTAAAGGATTATGAATGGAGCAATCCTCAAAACGATGACAGCGCTAATTATTGTCCAATGAATAAGCTATTCCCCCTGGTCATTTTACTGGTATCGGCTGGTAATGTATATGGTCAATTGACAGGTGCCGGTGACTTTATTGATTCTTTTGCAAACAAGAACAATTTTAACGGCACTACCCTGGTTGTAAAAGACCCTGCCATCAGCTATCATAAAAGTTTTGGCTTGGTCAGCTTTCAGTGGAAAGTTCCCCATAATACCGGAACAAAATATAAAGTGACCTCTGTCACCAAATTGTTTACATCTGTCCTGGTCATGCAGTTATATGAGAAAGGGAAGTTGGACATTTATAGTACCATTGGCCGCTATTTACCGGATTATAAAGGTAAAGCCGCCGGTAAGGTTACTATTCATCAGTTGCTGAACCATACTTCCGGCCTGGCTGACACTTATTTTTACCGGGACGATATCAATAAATTGGTGCCTGATTTACCTGTTTACCCGGAGAACTGGTATGCAACAGGTGCTATGTACTCCAGTGCCACTGACCTTTCCTTGTTTACCGATGCCTTGTTCGGGGAAAGCTGTTAATACGGGCATGCCTGGATAAGATGTTCGTTTCCGGTCTTGGGGAATACGGTTATGGTGTCTGGGTGTATAAAGATTGTGAAATCAATAAGAAACTATACACAATAATAAAGCGGCCGGGACAAATAATGGGGGCGCAGGCTATGCTGTTTCATATCCTGGAAGAGGGGTCTACGATTATCATGCTAAGTAACACAGGTACGATAAGCCTGGATGAGTTTGCGGCGGAAATAGCAGAAAAATTGTGGAGTAAATAAACTATGTGATTAATCAGGGCAGCCTGCCCGGCTTTTTTGCAGGAGCGATATAGCGGAATATTATGGTACATCCTGCTCGAAGCCTTTGACTACTTTAACTCGCTGGTCGCACCATTGCTGGGTGATGGGGAGAAAACCGCGTTCGGTAAGGTAAAAAACGCTATCTGTATAGATACGACTTCGGCCAGTCACCATGGCCTGTGCTAGAAGGGTGCTGTCCTACCTTTAAAAATATGTTCCCTCCGTTTTTCAACCCTATAAAGAGCCCTGAGTAGAGGAACTCAGGGCTCTTTAACCACTAAGCCTCCCCAGAGGAGAGGGGGGCAAAGATAAAGTAGGTTTGGAAGAAGTAAGGCGGTTACTGCGGGCCTGAATTAGAAAGAGCTTTATTTGAAGAGGGGCAGGTAACACTTTTGTTTTACACCTATGATTCACCGTTATTGCTAACTGATGGAGGAATGACGAACTTTGAGGCGGCTGGTACCGACCGTGCATTTTACCCGGCCATAGCAGCACGCACACCGGAGCAGAAAGTGGTGGTGAAGTGCGAACAGGTTTCTTCGGTGGTTGCGGTTCGATATGCTTTCGGGGATTGGGTGAAAAGCACATTGTGTGATCAGGCGGGAGTGCCGGCATCGTCTTTCATAACAGATAACTGGCAGTCGTTTATGAGGAATATGGTATTTTGTTGATTAATTGCTATACAACTGTATCAGTAAAAATGTTTATTATGTATCTCTCCAGGATCAAACAAGTTATACGTGTCTCGCTGGTAGTGGTGCTTTTATCCCTGTTGGGGGGCTGCCAGGCTAATACCAGCAAGAGGGGGGAGGAAAAGGATGCGCCGCATTCCTGTATGCAGGTTCCTGCCCGGTTTGCACCTGATACAACTAATCAGGCAATTCGTTTTAACGGTGATACCTCTTTCGAAGGAATGGTGCTGATTCCGGGTGGCATTTTTGAAATGGGAGGGGATAATGACCAGGCTGATCCGGATGAGTTTCCCAAACACGAGGTGAAGCTGTCTCCATTTTATATGGATATATCTGAAGTGACCAATGCACAATTCAGGCGTTTTGTGGAAGCAACCGGGTATGTAACAACAGCGGAAAAGATACCTGACTGGAATGAAATGAAAAAAACATTGCCCCCGGATACTCCTAAGCCCCCGGATAGTGTGCTGGTGGCAGCTTCGCTGGTATTTCACACTACTCCCGGGCCGGTGGATCTTCGTGATTATAACCAATGGTGGAGTTGGGTAAAAAGTGCTAACTGGAGACAACCAGAAGGCCCGGGCAGCTCTATTATAGGAAAAGAAAATTACCCGGTGGTTCACGTAAGTTGGGATGATGCCATGGCCTATTGCAAATGGGCAGGCAAACGACTGCCAACAGAAGCGGAATGGGAATTCGCTGCACGCGGTGGCCTGGCTAACCAGATATATCCCTGGGGAAATGAACATGTAAATGCCGGGATTCCCAAGGCAAATGTATGGGAGGGACATTTTCCTTATTACAATGAACGCAGGGACGGGTATGTGCGGGCAGCACCTGTGAAGACGTTTCAGCCGAATGGCTATGGGTTATACGATATGGCAGGTAATGTGTGGGAATGGTGCAGTGATTATTACCACTATGATTATTACAAGCAGCTCAGAGGAGCCATTACTATTGATCCGGCGGGGCCTGTTTCTTCCTATGACCCACAGGAACCACATACCATAAAAAGAAGCCTGAGGGGCGGCAGCTTTTTATGCCATGATTCTTATTGCAGCGGCTACCGGGCGGCCCCTCGTATGAAAAGTAGCCCGGATACGGGCCTGGAACATACCGGTTTTCGGTGTGTAAAAGATGTGCCGGCTTCCCATTAAGCGAATGACGATCATATTTGCTCATTTATTTTCCAATTGCTTCGGTATAATCCCTGATAAGGGAAATGTCTTTGTTTTTAAGCACAAACTGTTCGAAGGTGACGGGGGCATTAGTTTGTGTACTGGTAAACATGGGAGGCGGCACGCGGTACTCCTCCATTAACCTGTGATCACTTCCTTCTTCGGTGAAGATGGACACGCCAGCCTGTTCCGGCACCCTGATGTCCCTGTAAATGATCCGGACACTGACTGAAAATTTTCTATCAGATCCTTAGTCGTTAACAGCCGTTTTGTTTGTAACTGTGTCAGGATAGCGATTAGCCGTGAAAGCCATTTTGTCTCTTTGACG
Source organism: Chitinophagaceae bacterium (assembly GCA_035326305.1). Classification (GTDB taxonomy): domain Bacteria; phylum Bacteroidota; class Bacteroidia; order Chitinophagales; family Chitinophagaceae; genus DAOLFO01. The sequence goes on along the minus strand of DAOLFO010000056.1, from coordinate 200 downwards.
TTTATGTCCCAAAGTTAAAAATAACAGGTTAACAACAGGGAAGGGTGCGCAGCGATAAGCATGCCTGTATGACAAGACTTCGTGTTATGGGGTAATAAGCCCAGCATACAGGAGAAGGATGCTTTCTGAAAGCGGCAAAACCAGCTTTCTGGGTTTACCGTGATAGAAGAAAGTATGGCAGGAGCGGCAGGCGGGGGCGG
>DAOLFO010000393.1:0-2730 GCA_035326305.1 Chitinophagaceae bacterium | reverse complement strand
ATCCAAAGAAGAGTTGCTGAAAAATGAAACCATTGTTCAGCAGGAGATGCCCGCCTATACAGAGCAGCTTTTACTTTATACAGACAATGAACTCACAGCCGCAGAGCGGAAAGAGACAGAAAAGCTGCTGGCAGCAAATAACGAAGCGGCAGCGCTGCTGGCACAACTGCAAAGAAGCAGGACGCAGCCGGATGAATCGGTCGTTTTTCCTGATAAAGAATTACTATACCGCCATACAGTCCCAGCCAGGGCTGCAGTAGTGCGTATGCGCTGGTGGCGGGCAGCGGCTGCTGCCGTACTGATAGCTGGTGTATCTGCCACCCTGTTTACTTTGCTAAACCGCCCTGCCGGTACTGAGAATGAGGTGACCCCGCTGGCTGAGCAAAAGCAGGAGGTAAATGCTGCGCAGCAGGTGGCTGATGCTTCGCCTGCCGCTGATACAAAGGAGCAGGCGAATGACAACAGCTCCGTTGCTTCTGCCGCACAGCAGGATGCTTCTCCTCTTGCAGTGCAGGCTGCTGATGCAGTACAAAAAAGAAGGCAGGAGCGGGTTAACAGCACGGCTGTATATGCTGCTGTACAAAAGCAGGAAAGCGCAGCGGAAATAAAAAATGATAATGGCAACAACCTGCCTTCAGCCGCTAATAATCCCAATGCAAGGGATATCCTGTATCCTGAAAAAAATATTACAGCGGCGCTCAGCAATGACCGGAAAGAAGCCTTAACAGATTTTAATGAAATAAATACTACTGCTGCTGTAACGGCAGACCGCCCCGGCCCGTTACACATCATAAATGCGGCATCCATAGAAACTGCAGGTTCTGAAGATGTGGCAATGGAGTCGGGCAAAAAAAATAAAATGCGCGGTTTTTTCCGGAAACTGACCCGGACATTTGAAAAGGCTACCAATATTAAAGCCACAGATGATGAAGACCGCCTGCTGATTGCCGGACTGGCTATTAAACTTTAACTTACAAAAACAAAGATGATGAAACGGATACTTACACTATGTGCGCTCCTGGGCGCCGTGACGACAGGTTTTGCTCAAACGGATACTACGGCAAAGCAGATGCCTGATACTATCAAGATTGGTGGAATGATAATCATCAGGGAACCGGGCAAAGAAGGGGAAACCGAAAACAAAAGGGAAAGGATATTCCGCATCAGCCGGCGCAATGCCGACAAGCCGTCCAATGTCAGCACCAACTGGTGGATACTGGACCTGGGCTTTGCCAACTACAACGACCAGACCAACTATGCAGATGCAGCAGCGCAGGCAATAGCCCCGGGCAGCAATGAAGACTGGCTGAAGCTGAGGCCCGGCAAGTCCCGCAGCGTAAATGTATGGATATTCATGCAGCGCCTCAATGTGGCAAAGCATATTGTCAACCTGAAGTATGGCGTGGGACTGGAACTGAACAACTACCATTTTGAAGATAAATCTATCCGCTTCAGCAAAAATCCTACATTGATTGACAAAGGATATACTGACCTGTCCAAAAACAAACTGGCAGCCGACTACCTGACGGTGCCCGTTATGCTCAATTTTAATTTTACCCCTGAGCGCCGCCGCAGCTTTGGCTTCAGCGCCGGTATAAGTGCAGGCTACCTGTACAGCTCCCGCCAGAAAATAAAAGCTGATGGTGATGTGGATAAGGTAAAAGGCACCTTCGACCTGCGCAAGTGGAAAATGTCTTATGTGGGTGAAGTATCCCTGGGCGTGGTGAAGCTGTATGGCTCCTATGCTTTCAAGAGCATGTTTGAAAAAGGGCTTGACCTGACGCCCTACACCGTGGGCTTCCGTATCAGCAGTTGGTAAAAATTCACCTGGCCCGCACGAAATACGGAGCAGGTGCAGGCAGCAATAACTGATAACCAGGCTTCAGAAAATACAACGGTAAGAACAGATTAATCAAGATGGATGAGTTTATCCACAGCCCCGCTGAAAATTTTCAGCGGGGTTTTTCTTTGCATCATTTTTGCTGAATAGCTACTCTTGTAAAACAATCGTTAAAGCAAAGCATAATAAAAATATTTAATCCGGTATCCCGTTTCCCCTATGACGGTTAAGCACACTCCATGAAAAATATTGTTGTCCTACTTGCTGTTGCCGGCAGCAGCCTTGCTGTTGCTGTACCTGCCGATGCTCCTGCTGAAAAGAGCAGCGCCATGATGATGAAGCGCACCGATTTCTCCGCCGGGCCGGTAGGTACCGTTTCCATTATTATTGACAAATCGGATTATGAGCTGAGCGTGTATGATGATAAAGGCTGGTATGCCACTTACCCCGTGGTGTTTGGCAACAACTCACTGGCAGATAAAAAAATGGAAGGTGATAAGAATACGCCGGAAGGCAGCTTCCGCATCAGCCATAAAAAAGTACATGATAAATGGCACCGCTTCCTGGGTATTGATTATCCCAATAAGGATAGCTGGGAAAAATTCAACCAGCGAAAGAAACGGGGTGAAATACCTTCCTCTGCAAAAATAGGAGGGGCTATTGGCATTCATGGTACCTGGCCCAATGATGATGTGATGGTGGACAGGTATAAAAACTGGACACTTGGATGCATCTCTATGAAAAACGGGGACGTGGCGGAGCTATACAGGTATACACCCGCTGGTACCAGCGTGGTGATACGTAAATAATATGCAAGACCGGCATGCTGTGTACTGCGGCAGCCTGTTTGCAAAGAAAGCAGCCCGCAGGCTGCTTTCTTTTTTTTAACC
>DAOLFO010000055.1:0-13887 GCA_035326305.1 Chitinophagaceae bacterium | reverse complement strand
CAGCATATCGGGCATCAGCCTTACTGCCTGTATGATCTTCCTGGCAGTATTTGCTATTATCATTACATTGGGTGGCATGAAAGTGATCGGCTATACAGATGTGATACAGGTTTTTTTCCTGGTGCTGGGAGGACTGGTGACCACTTACCTGGCGCTGGACCTGGTAGCCAAACACTTTGGCGGCAGTGGCGTGGTGGAAGGTTTTCAGCAACTTACCCGCCAGGCCGACAGCCATTTTCATATGATATTAAATAAGGAGAATGATCACTACATGAGCCTGCCGGGGCTGACTGTGCTGTTAGGCGGCATGTGGATCGTAAACCTGAACTACTGGGGCTGCAACCAGTATATCACGCAGCGGGCCCTGGGAGCTGATCTTAAAACGGCAAGGAACGGTATCCTTTTTGCCGCCTTCCTGAAATTGCTCATGCCGGTGATTGTTGTTTTGCCCGGTATTGCAGCTTATGTATTGCACAAAGAAAACGTGGTGATCGGTGATGTCAATATCCAGGAAGCCATTGGGGCGGGAGAAGCTGCTGTAAAAGATAAAGCTTACCCGGTATTGCTCAACCTGCTGCCCACGGGCTTAAAAGGACTTGCCTTTGCTGCACTGACAGCGGCGGTAGTGGCATCACTGGCAGGCAAGGCCAATAGCATCGCCACTATTTTTACACTGGACATTTATAAAAAGAAAATAGCACCGGCGGCGGATGAAAAGCGCATGGTATGGATAGGAAGGATGGCAGTGGTTGTATCCATGCTGCTGGCAGTGCTCATCGCACCCTTTCTTGGTATTGATAAAAAAGGCGGGTTTGAATACATACAGGAGTACACCGGCTTTGTATCACCGGGTATACTGGCCATGTTCCTGCTGGGCTTTTTCTGGAAAAAGACAACGAGCAATGCAGCATTGTTTGCAACAATTGGCGGTTTTATCCTGTCGGTGGTCTTTAAACTACTTCCGAATTGGGTAAACCTTGAGTTTCTCAGCCCGCTTGGTTTTTCCAAGCAGGTGGCACAAAAAGACGGCAGCCTATTGTATGAAATACCTTTTATTGACCGGATGGGTTTTGTATTCCTGATAGCGGTTACGGGCATGTATCTCATCAGCATGTATGAAAATAAAAAGGGTATCCGGCCTAATGGACTGGATATAGATACAAAGATGTTCCGCATGAACCCGGCCTTTGCAGCCGGAGCATTGATTGTGTGTGGTATACTGGTAGCATTATACACACTGTTCTGGTAAAAACAGGATTTATAAAATATAAAAAATGCCGGTAAATACAACCGGCATTTTTTTATGACAGCTTGTTTATTGTTTACCGGCCCATCCAGCCTCCGTCTACCGTGATGATGCTCCCGTTCATATAATCGGAAGCAGGAGACGACAGGAATACGAAAGCGCCGGCCATATCTTCCGGTGTGCCCCAGCGGTTGGCAGGTATGCGGGCCAGTATAGCCGCATTTCTGTCTTCATCGGCGCGGAGCTGTGCCGTATTATCCGTAGCGATATAGCCCGGAGCTACTCCATTTACCGTTACACCATGCCTGGCCCATTCATTAGCAAATGCTTTGAGCAGAGAGGATATGGCACCCTTGCTGGCTGCATAGCCGGGTACGGTAATACCACCCTGGAAGGAAAGCAGCGAGCAGGTGAAAACAATTTTTCCATAACCCTGCTCCACCATTCTTTTACCGATTTCACGGGTGATGATGAATTGTGCATTCAGGTTGATATCAATGATCTTATCCCAGTATTCATCAGGATGCTCTGCTGCCGGCTTGCGCAATATATTTCCTGCATTATTGATGAGTATATCTATGCGCGGGTGCTCTGTTTTTACTTTTTCAAGAAATGCGTATACGGAGCTGCGGTCACTCAGGTCACATTGATAAGCGTAAAACTTACGGCCTGCTGCAGTCACCGCTTTTTCCACTTCGCTGCCCGGTTCCGGCCGGGTGCTTACACCAATGATATCAGCTCCTGATTCGGCCAGGGCTGCAGCGATTGCTTTTCCGATGCCCCTGCTGCTGCCTGTTACAATGGCCAGTTTGCCATCTGTTCTGAAGTTTAGCATAGCTAAATAATATTATACTGAAACAATTAACGCAATGATTGAACAGCTACCGGATCCATATCCGTAAATACCAGGTTCTCACCGGCCATGGCCCAGATGAAAGAATAATTGGCAGTGGCCGTGCCGCTGTGTATGCTCCAACTGGGAGAAAGAATAGCCTGTTCATTGTTTAAAAACAGGTGGCGGGTTTCATGGGGTTGTCCCATAAAGTGTATGACCCGCTGGCCTTCCGGTAAATCAAAATAGAAATAGGCTTCCATCCGGCGGTCATGCAGGTGTGGCGGCATTGTATTCCAGATGCTGCCTGCCTTAAATGAAGTGACCCCCAGCACTAACTGGCAGCTTTTGATGCCATCAAGGTGAATATATTTATTGATAATGCGGTGATTATTATTTTCCAGGCTGCCCAGTTCTGCCGGCAATGCTTCTGCCGGCTTCATCAGTTGCGCCGGGTATTCTTTATGCGCCGGGCAGGAGAATAAAATGAATTTAGCCGGGTCTTTTTTGTCAGCGCTGCTGAAAACGATTTCCTTTTTCCCTTTCCCGATATAGAGGCAGTCTTTTTTCTCCAGCTCAAATGTTTCACCGTCTGCCTGCACACTGCCTTTGCCGGCAATGCTGACAATGCCCAGTTCACGGCGCTCCAGGAAATAATCAGCTTTAAGATTGTCGTATACGGGCAGCGTCAGCCTTTCATTTACCGGGTGGGCTGCCCCTACTATCATGCGATCATAGTGTGTATACACACATTCGATTTTGTCAGGCTGCACAAGGTTTTCAAGCAAAAATTTATCTCTTATTTCCTGTGTGCCGTACTTAACAAAATCATCGGGATGTACCTGGTGAATGATCTTCATTGCTGACATATTGATCCGTTAAATGATGTGGTTTCCGGGCTGACAGAAGAAGCCCGGTATTGCTTCAAAGATAAAGCTTGCTGTATAAAATCTTTTTGCTGTTTTTGATTAACGGTGTATGCAAATAAAAAGCCCTTCCGCCGGCGGAAGGGCTTTTGCTATCAAAGAAAGTACATTATTTTTTTATCACTTCTGCCATTTTTTTCCCGATATCTGCCGGGCTTTTCACTACGTGTATGCCACATTCTTCCATGATCTTCATTTTAGCGGCAGCGGTATCATCTGCTCCGCCCACGATAGCGCCTGCATGCCCCATACGGCGGCCGGGAGGTGCTGTTTGCCCGGCAATAAAACCTACAACCGGCTTTTTATTGCCGGCAGCTTTAATCCAGCGGGCAGCTTCGGCTTCCATACCACCACCAATTTCACCAATCATTACGATTGCATCTGTTTCCGGATCATTCATCAATAGCTCTACTGCTTCTTTGGTAGGTGTACCGATGATGGGATCACCACCGATACCAATAGCAGTGGAGATACCCAATCCCGCCTTTGCCACCTGGTCGGCTGCTTCGTAGGTAAGCGTTCCGGATTTGGATACAATACCGATACGGCCCTGCCTGAATACAAACCCGGGCATGATGCCTACTTTACATTCACCGGCAGTAATCACTCCGGGGCAGTTGGGGCCTACAAGGCGTGTGGGTTTATCGGAAAGATAGTTCTTTACTTTCACCATGTCCTGTACGGGTATGCCTTCTGTAATGCAGACGACCAGCGCTATACCTGCTTCGGCAGCTTCCATAATGGCATCGCCGGCAAATGCCGGTGGCACAAAGATGATGCTTACGTCAGCGCCGGTGGCTTTTACACAGTCGGCCACGGTATTAAATACAGGCCTGTCCAAATGTGTGGAGCCTCCCTTGCCGGGTGTAACTCCCCCCACTACCTGGGTGCCATACTCAATCATCTGGGTGGCGTGAAAAGTGCCTTCTGTACCGGTAAATCCCTGTACTAATACTTTTGAATTTTTATTGACAAGAACGCTCATGAAAGTTTGCTTTTTCAGTATAAAAGTTGGGCAAAAGTAAGGGAAAATGCAGAGAAAGGCGGACCCTTATTTTCCGGTATTTGACATTCCGGCAGGTTATTTTTTGTCCAGCTTTGCCTTTTCTTCCATCATGCGCATTTCCTTGGCATCCTGCAGGAAGTCGGAAGCAAAAATAAAATCGTTGAGGCGCTGGTTTTTGCTAAAAATGATTTCGTGGTTGCTGCCTTCCCATTCCTTGTCGCCCTGGTACATATACAGGATATAGTTCCCGATTTCCATCACGCTGTTCATATCGTGGGTATTGATAACGGTAGTGATGTTATATTCTATGGTCATCTCCTGTATCAGCTTATCAATCACGAGAGAGGTCTGGGGATCCAGGCCGGAGTTGGGCTCATCGCAAAAAAGATATTTAGGATTGAGCACAACGGCCCTTGCCAGCGCCACCCTTTTTTTCATACCGCCGCTCAGCTCCGAGGGGAATTTTTTATTGGCATCCACCAGCTTTACCCGTTCCAGCACTTCGTTTACCCGCTTCAGCTTGCTGGCATGGCTGTCTTTGGTAAACATGTCGAGCGGGAACATCACGTTTTGCTCTACCGTCTGGCTGTCAAACAGGGCGGAGCCCTGGAAAAGCATCCCGATTTCCTTCCTGATTTCTTTTTTCTGCTCTGTATTCATTGCAAGGAAATTCTGGCCATTATAAAGTATTTCACCCTGGTCAGGCTCAAAAAGACCAACCATACACTTTTGCAATACTGTTTTGCCGCTGCCGCTGGCGCCAATGATAAGGTTGCACTGGCCCGCCTTCATCACAGCGCTTACATTATTGATGACTACTTTTTCGCCAAAGGTTTTCCGTATGTTTTTTACTTCTATCATTAAGCAGGGATAAGAGCAGCAATAGTAAACAAAGCAGGGTTCCGTAAAGTACAGACAGCCTGGTAAAATAATTCTTATTTGAAATGCTTTTGAGGCTGAAAGTATCGTACCAAACTGACGGGTAAATATACCTTTTTATTTTCTGCGGAGTGCTGTATACTTTATCCAGGCTGATGGTGTAATAGTAATGCAGCCTTGCTGTGGAATCAAGAAAGTAAGCCCATTTTGCAGGAGAGGTATACTGGTAGCTCAGCAAAGGTTCGCCCGGATTGTCACCGGAAGGGCTTGCAGCCAGCAAAGCTGTACTGTCGCCGCGGGCATTTGCTATCAGCAGGTCTGCTGCATTGAGATATTTCCCCTGCTGGTCTTTGAGCAGCACTGCATCCAGCATGATATCGCTCAGTACCCATTGCTTCATCTCCGGTATATAGGTTTCGTTTACTACGTGGTGATCATGCTGGTTAATGGTTTCGATGCCCCTTGCATCTAAGTCATTGCAGAGGGAAAAGAAAAGCATAATTCGCCCATAAGTGCCACACCAGATTGTGATCGTGTCGCTTGCAGCGGCTGTTTGATATTGATCTATCACAGACAGCGCTTCAAATTCATCGCTGGGTTGTCCAAAGTAAGCATGGTCAAGATTGGAGCGAAGCCAACGCCCGATTTTCTGCAGCTTTTCAAATGGAGCATCATTATCAGAAACCCCGGCCTGGCTTTGCGTCAGCTCTTTCCCTTTTTTTAGCTCCTCATCAGAGAATGCAGTATGGAGCTTTTTCCATTTATCCAGGTTTTGCGGGGCAGATGAGCCGGCTGCGTAAAGCGCTTCGTAAGCTAATTGCCTGGTATAGCTGCCTGACCCCGGAAGGCGGGTATGGCAAAAAAATAATACGGCACTGAGTACAATTGCCAGCAATAAAAGCAGGTATGTCCTTTTGGAAAAAATCATAATTATGATTACAGCAGTAATGCAGACAAAATATAATCTGCAAAAAGTATCAGTATGCAGCTCACCACCACTGCCTTGGTGCTGGCCCTTCCTATTTCCAGCGCTCCCCCTTTTACATTATAGCCATAGAAGGCAGGTATGCTGCAGATGATGAATGCAAATGTATATGACTTTGCAAGCGCAAAGAAAACATTGTAAGGAATGAAACTTTCGTGCAATCCCTGGTCGTATATTTCAGGAGGAAGTATGCTGGCCATGCTGCCTGCCAGGCGGCCGCCCCAGATACCAAGCACCATAGAAATAACCACCAATAGCGGTATCATCAGGAGCCCGGCCAGTATCTTGGGCATGATGAGATAGGACTTTGAATTGATACCCATGATCTCCAGCGCATCAATTTGCTCGCTGACACGCATATTGCCCAGTTCGCTTGCAATCTTGCTGCCTACCACGCCAGCCAGCACAATACAGGTAAGGGTGGGGGCAAACTCCAGGATCACGGTGTCCCGTACAATCTGTGCAATAGTTGACAGCGGGATAAGCGGTGAAATAAGCTGGTAGGCCGTTTGCAGTGTGGACACGGCGCCAATAAAGACAGAGATGATAGTAACGATACCCAGTGAGCCGATGCCGATATCTGCGCACTGGTGCATAAATTCTTTCCAGTACATTTTCCCGTTTTCCGGGCGGGAAAACATTCCCTTCAGCATGAGCAGGTAGCGGCCTATATCTCGGATGATCTTCATGAACAGGAATAATACTGTAAAATACGGCGAAAAGTTTAAAAGCGGTAGCTGCGGCTGCTATCCCTGCTGCCACTACATATCTCTGCTCACTTTTTTAAACCGCTTCCACCAGGGAGATCGTTTTATAATTTCATCAGTAGCTGTATGCTTGCATTTTATCTGGGCATCCATTACCGCAATCAGCGCCATGTTTACAATGCTGCGCACAGAGCTGCCTAACTGCAATATGTGTACGGGCTTTTTAAGCCCGAGCAGGATAGGCCCTACTGCATCTGCCCCGCCCAGCTCTTTTAAAATATTATAGGCCACATTACCGGCAGCAAGATTGGGAAATATAAGCGTGTTGACATCTTTGTCCACCAGCTCAGAGAAAGGATAGTTTTCTTTCAGCAGCTCTTTGTTAAACGCTACGTTGGCCTGCATTTCACCATCCACCACCAGGGACGGCATTTTTTCTTTTACGATTTTGCGTGCCTGTGCCACAAGCTTTGCTTCAGGAGAATCGCTGCTGCCAAAGTTGGAGTAGCTCAGCATGGCGATGCGGGGTACGATATTAAAATGCTTCACTTCTTTTGCCACCAGCAAAGTGATTTCGGCCAGCTCTTCTGCCGTAGGGTTAAAGTTGACGGTGGTATCAGCCAGGAAAAGTGGTCCTTTTTTGGTAAGCATCAGGTACATGCCGGCAATTTTTTTCACGCCATCTTCTGTACCGATGATCTGTATGGCAGGCCGTATAGTGTCCGGGTAGTTTTTGGTCAGCCCGGATATCATCACATCTGCATCTCCGCACTCCACCATCATGCAGCCAAAGTAGTTCCTGTCCCGCATTACTTTTTTGGCTTCGTATGCATTAAAGCCGCGGCGGCATCTTTTTTGAAAAAATAATTCGGAATAAGTTTTTCTTTTTTCCTCTGTGCTCTCATGGCGTGGATCAAAGATGGGCAGCCCTTCTATATCAATGCTGTTTTCCTGGGCTATCTTCCTGATCTTGTTTTCATCACCCAGCAATATGGGATAGCCGATACCTTCCTCAAAAACCACCTGTGCGGCTTTCAGTATTTTCAGGTTGTCTGCTTCGGCAAATACAATACGTTTTGGATCCCGGCGGGCCTTGTTGCCTACCACCCGCATTACCTGGTTGTCAAGCCCCAGTCTTTTGTTCAGATCGGTGGCATAAGCGTCCCAGTCTGTAATGGATTTTTGTGCCACCCCGCTTTCCATAGCAGCACGGGCTACAGCCGGCGCCACTGTTGCCAGCAACCGCGGGTCTAATGGTTTTGGTATGATATAATTGGGGCCGAATGCAAGGTTTTTTTCATTGTAGGCCATATTCACAATATCCGGAACCGGGGTTTTTGCCATTTCCGCCAGCGCTTTTACGGCAGCCATCTTCATTGCTTCGTTGATCTGCGTGGCCCTTACGTCCAGCGCCCCGCGGAAGATATACGGAAAGCCCAGCACATTATTTACCTGGTTGGGATAATCACTGCGGCCGGTGGCCATGATCACATCTTTGCGGGTGGAAGTGGCATCTTCCCAGCTAATCTCCGGATCAGGATTGGCCATAGCAAATACAACCGGGTTCTTGGCCATGACTTTTACCATTCCCTTTGACACCGTATTGCCGGCGCTCAGCCCGATAAATACATCTGCATCTTTCATGGCTTCTTCCAGCGATATTTCACCTTTGGCATTGGCAAATTTCTTTTTCAGGTCATCCAGGTCTTCCCGCTTTTGATGCAGGGCGCCTTTGCGGTCAAACATGGTAAAGTTCTCAAACTTTGCGCCCAGTGCCACATAGAGTTGTACGCAGGCCATAGCAGCAGCGCCGGCGCCATTTACCACAAATTTTACTTTGTCTATTTTCTTTTTCTGTATCTCCAGCGCATTGAGGAGGGCCGCCGCACTGATGATGGCAGTGCCGTGCTGGTCATCGTGCATCACAGGGATGTTCAGCTCCTGCTTCAGCTTCTGCTCTATATAAAAACATTCAGGCGCCTTGATGTCTTCAAGGTTGATACCGCCAAACGTAGGCTCCAGCGCTTTTACAATCTGTACAAATTTTTCCGGGTCTTTTTCGTTTACCTCAATATCAAATACATCAATGTCGGCAAATATTTTAAAGAGCAGGCCCTTCCCTTCCATTACCGGCTTGCCTGCTTCCGGGCCAATGTCACCCAGGCCGAGTACGGCAGTGCCATTGCTGATCACGGCAACAAGGTTGCCCTTGGCCGTGTATTTATAAACATCTTCCTTATTGGCGGCTATTTCCTTGCAGGGCTCTGCCACACCGGGTGAGTAGGCGAGGGAGAGGTCCCGCTGCATTTTTGTTTCTTTCGTAGGTATTACTTCTATTTTTCCCGGGCGGCCTTTGGCATGGTATTCCAGCGCCTGGTGCTTGTGCAAGTCCTGCTTCATTAAACTGTCTTTTGGTTCAGGCAGTACCGGCTTTAGCTACTGCTAAAAAGTTGAGCCTTAACGGACTACCTGTTAAATGGCGTGCAAGGTACAAAATAATATGGCTCCTGCATTTTTTTCAGGCAGCGTGATAATCTGTTATCAGCTTATAATCATTTTGTTACATAGTGGTATGCTGGCGCCCCTGCATCCCTGGCTGGCAGAAGACGGAAATTTTTTTTGGAAAAAAGAGGAAGGATTATATTTTTGTACTGTACTACTTAAATAGTACACTAAAACAATAATCATGATCGAAATCCAGAACCTTCATTTTTCCTACCGCAAAAAGAAAGTCTTTACAGGGCTGACGCTGTCGCTGAAGCCCGGCCACATTTATGGCCTGCTGGGAAAAAACGGCACGGGTAAATCCACGCTGCTGCGCAATATTGCCGGCCTGCTTTTTCCGGGATCGGGTTCCGTAAAAGTGCTGGGGCATACGCCTTCCAAACGCCGGCCTGCTTTTTTGCAGCAGGTCTTTATGGTGCCCGAGGAGTTTTACCTGCCGGATGTAAGCATTCACCGCTTTGTAGGGTGCAACGCACCATTCTATCCGCTTTTCAGCCAGGAGCAGTTTGAAAAATACCTTAAAGATTTTGATATACCGCTTTCCCAGCGCCTGCAGCAGATGAGCTATGGGCAAAAAAAGAAAATGCTGATTGCCTTCGGCCTTGCCTGCAATACAGCACTGCTGCTGATGGATGAGCCCACCAACGGGCTGGATATTATGAGCAAAAGTCAGTTCAGAAAAACAATGGCCTCAGCGGTAAATGATAATAAATGCATCCTGATCAGCACACACCAGGTAAAAGACCTGGAAAACCTGATTGACCGCATTACCATTATTGATGAAGGGGCTATTTTATTTGATAAGACCATTGAAGAGATCAACTCCCGCCTCAACTGTAAAGTATCCTTTGACGCTTCGGAAATAAGCAATGCCATTTACAGGGAGCCTTCTATGCGGGGCGAAACGATTATCCAGCTAAACTATGACGGAGATGAAGGAAAAATGGATTTGGAGATGCTGTATAAAGCTGTAGTGCTCCGCGGCGATGAAATAAGGGCCGTTTTCAAAAACTAATACCATTTACCTTATCCCTCTTCTTTTCAAAACTGAATGATAATGACAGCAAACTTTAGTATCAACCGGCTGGGCCAGCTTATACGCAAGCAGTGGATCGAAAACAGCAGGTGGTATCTCTACTCCAGCCTCGCTATTGTTGGCCTGCTGGGTATCGTGTTTACGTTCTGGCTTTTTTCAAACAACGGATATTACCAGGAAGATGTGATATATATCTTTTTCCTGGTGGGCCTGTTTATCTCCGGGGCCATATTTGCCAGCGTATCTTTTTCTTCCCTGGGTGATAAAGCAAAAGCGACTTACTGGCTCAGCTTTCCGGCCAGCCACCTGGAAAAATTACTCTGCCATATTTTTTACTGCGTGATCGTGTTTACGGCCGTATACTTCCTGTGCTTCTTCGCGGTCAGGTCACTGGTGATGCTTTATATTAATGATATGGTGGCCCGCTACCCGGATGAGTACCGGTTTATTCCGCTGCAGAATAAAGCGGAGTTCTGGCAAATGTACCGTGCATTTATCTACGGCTATTTTGGGGTGCAGGCTTTTTACCTGATGGGCTCTGTGTTTTTCCCCCGGCTTTCTATTATTATCACTTCTGCAGTAGGGGCAGCCATCGTCATTATATTTATCACATTCCTGGCTATCCTGAACAAGGCAATGTTTCCCGAACAAACCGGGTGGAGCTGGAATATTTTTTATATAGACCATTACCAGGGACTGGCGGATATACACCGCTACCAGTTGTCACCCTTCTGGCAGGGCACGATTACCTTTTTGATAAAGTTTATATGGGCGCCTGTTTTCTGGCTGATAGCCTGGGTACGCCTGAAAGAAAAACAGGTATAAGAGATGTAAAAATGAATAGCCATGTGGTTTAATTAAATCTACGATTATGCAATTTCAAGATAGCGGACAAGCCATTTACCTGCAGATAGCTGACTATATCTGCGAAAAAGTACTGCTGAAGGAGTGGGGGGCAGAAGATAAAATACCAAGTGTGCGGGAACTGGCTGTACAACTGGAGGTAAACCCCAATACTGTAGCACGTACCTATGAATTTCTGAAGCAGCAGGATATTATCTATGATAAAAGGGGCATCGGCTATTTTATATCAGCTAACGGTTCAAAAAATGCTATGCAATACCGCAAGCAGGAGTTTACGGAAAAGGAAATGCCGGCCGTATTCCGCATCATGCACATGCTGGGGCTGGAGCCGGAAGATCTGAAGTCACGTTTTGAAAAATTTAAAAAGCAATACCAAACGAATTAATATACTATGCGTACAAGTAATAAGCTATTGATCGGTTTTTTTGCCATGGTGTTCATTACGCCGGTACTCATGGGCCTTGCCTTGAAAAAGAAGATCAAAGCAGGCGACTACTACGTGGTGGATGATATCGGGTTTAACCTGGGGGCAAACAGGAAGCAACTGGCAAAACAGCCACAAGTAATTATTCTCAGAGGGACGCCCGGGTATGCGGGATGCAATATTATCAGCAGTGAAAAGCCTGCCTGTGATTTTTCTTTCGGAAATGAAGGGGATTATACGGTAACCGAAAAAGGTGATACGCTGGAAATAGAATTTCGCCGGGTAAATGCAAACGATCCTGAAACGTACAGAGCGAAAGTCAATCTTTACCTGCCCGCCCTCCCGGAATTAAAAGCAGATGGCGTGGAAGTAAGTATTAGCGGAAGCCAGGCATTTAATACCGGCGCCTGGACTGTTTCGCTGGCTAATGGCAGCAGCATCAGCATTGGTGATGAACAACTGAAAGAGGCTGGCGGTAAAACAGGTACCGGCTTTATAACTGTACTGAAATTATCAGCACAGGTAAATAAAAGCCGGATTCTGCTGGGTGAGCATACAACAGTAGGCGAGCTGCATATCCTGGCCACAGATACTGCTTCTCTGCAGATGGCGCCTTCAGCCCGTATTGAAAATATCAGCGGCACCATAGACAGCACCACCACTATCAGCACCAGCGGAAAATATTTATTACCATTATCAAAACTGATTAAACAATAAACCAGGACATGCAGACACCTGTAATACAAACCAGCCAACTGAATTTTTCATTTGGCAACGGGACAAAAACGCTCGATGATGTAAACCTGCTGGTACCGAAAGGAAGCATTTATGGCTTCCTGGGCCCAAATGGCGCCGGTAAAACCACCACGCTGCGGCTGCTCCTGGGACTGCTGCGCAACCAGCAGGGCAGGCTGGAAATTTTTGGAAAAGAATTTTCCACGCACCGGATAGAAATTTTAAAACGGCTGGGCTCACTCATTGAGCAACCATCCCTGTACCTGCATTTATCTGCCAGGGAAAACCTGGAGGTGTACCGGCTCATTTATAAAGTGGATAAAAGCCGGGTGGGGGAAGTGCTGAAGATTGTGGGGCTCGACTATACCGGGAAGAAAAAAGCAAGGCAGTTTTCGCTGGGTATGAAGCAGCGCCTTTCCATTGCCATTGCCCTGCTGCACCAGCCGGAGCTGCTGATATTAGATGAGCCCACAAATGGCCTTGACCCTAATGGCATCATAGAGACCCGTGAGCTGATTAAAAGGCTCAACAGGGAGCATGGCACCACCATCCTGGTATCCAGCCATATCCTGAACGAAATGGAACGAATGGCCTCGCATATTGGCATTATCAATAAAGGCCGCATCCTTTTCCAGGGCACGCTGGGTGAGCTGCAGCAAATGAAAACCCGGCAGACATCGCTTGAGATCAGAACCAGCGATAACAGCCGTGCTGTAAGTGTGCTGGCGCAGCAATACGAACCGGAAACAAAAGGAGGCTCCATTATAGTGCCTTTCCGGGACAATGCGCATACCGCCGGCATCAACCGCCTGCTGGTGGAGCAGGGAATAGATGTATATGCACTATACCCTCAGCAAAACGACCTTGAACAATTATTCCTTGACATTACATCTTCTAACTAATGAGCCTTCTTATATCAACCAAAGCCGAAATCATTAAAACAAAACGCAGCGCATCCTTCTGGCTGAGCCTGGTGGGAGCTGCTGTAATTCCTGTTATCTTTTTCCTGGTATATACAATAAAGCCGGAAAAAAACTATGCCCGGCTGGAAGCAATGCCCTGGGAAATGCATTTCCTTAGCGGGTTCCAGGCATATCTTACCTTCCTGCTGCCCATGTTTGTGATACTGATTTGCAGCCTTATTCCACAAATAGAATTTAAAAACAATACCTGGAAGCAGGTGTTTGCCTCACCACAGAGTGTCGGTAATATTTTTTTATCGAAGTATATTGCCATTGTGCTGATGGTGCTGTTCCTGTTCCTGATGTTTAACCTGTTTATGGTGCTGGCCGGTATCATCCCCAACCTGTTTTACAGCAAATTCACTTTTTTGGATAATGCTATCCGCTGGATGGAGCTGCTGAAGCTCAATATCAAATCCTTTGTTTCATTACTGGGTATTATCGCTTTTCAGTACTGGCTGAGCCTGCGGTTTAAAAATTTTATCGTGCCCATAGGCATCGGGCTGGGCCTGCTGGTCATGTCCATGATTGTTTTCCAGTTTCACTGGGAGCATATTGCCAAAGTACCCTACGCTCATCCCATGCTTACTTTTAATGACCTGGTAAGTGAAAAAGGATTAACAGGAAACCTGTTAAAGAACCATGAGCTGAACGCTATCGGGTACTTTATATTTTTTAGCCTGCTGGCATTCCTGGATATGCGATTCCGCAAGGAAAGAGGATAATATTTTCTATAGCCATGAAAAAAAAGTCCCGGAGATATCCGGGGCTTTTTTGCAT
>DAOLFO010000392.1:0-2740 GCA_035326305.1 Chitinophagaceae bacterium | reverse complement strand
GAGTGATAAGGCGCAGGTGTTGTGATCGGGGTTTTTAGTTTTGGGTTTTTTAGTTGGTGGCGAAGATGAGTATGTAAAAAACTAAGTTTAGATAGGCAAATCAGCTTGCCGCAATTTAAAAAGCCCCATCACTGGGGCATTTTAAATTAAACGAATGAACAGAAAAGACTTTATTCATAATTGCGGAACCAGTCGTTGCCGGAGGGTTCCGCCGATATGTTAACATGACTGTGGTGAACGGGAGGCGCTGGTTTAACTTCCGGTGCGGAGCGGGTCATCATCAGTATTTTAGCACGGCTTGCTTCCCGGCTCTGGCCTGCAATTAATGCTTCGAGATACGGCTCAATATTAATGTCTTTGTCTTTGGATTGCCCTGTAACCGCTTTGAGCGAATAGCCTTTAAAGTAGGGCCTGGCTTTGAACAGACTTTTCATAGTACGGATTTTATTATTTTTCTACTGATTTAAAAATATAACCCGGCTTTCAATTTTGCAATAGCAGCCCGGAAATAAAAAAGGAAGGAGCGGCGCCCTTCCTTTTTTACGAAGTATTTTTACGAACAGCCGATTACTTCTTCAGCTTGCCCACCATCTTTGCCGGTACCACCCATTCATCAAATTCTTTGGCTGTTAAATAGCCCAGTTTAATAGCCATTTCCTTCAGTGTAGTGCCTTCCTTATGTGCTTTCTGGGCAATTTCGGCGGCCTTATAATAACCGATTTTCGTGTTGAGCGAGGTTACCAGCATCAGTGAATTGTCCAGATGCTTTTTGATATTCACCTTAATCGGCTCAATGCCTGCAGCGCATTTATCATTAAAGCTCACACAACCATCACCAATCAGGCGGGCGCTGTGCAGGAAATTATAAATCATTACCGGCTTAAAAACGTTGAGCTCAAAATGGCCGGTGGCCCCTCCAATATTGATGGCCACATCATTGCCCATCACCTGTGCGGCTATCATCGTCAGCGCTTCGCATTGTGTTGGGTTTACCTTACCGGGCATGATGGAAGAGCCGGGTTCATTGTCGGGTATAAATATTTCACCAATGCCACTGCGCGGGCCGGAAGAAAGCATGCGGATGTCATTGGCAATTTTCATCAGGCTTACAGCTACGGTTTTCAATGCTCCGTGCGCTTCCACAATCGCATCGTGCGCAGCCAGCGCTTCAAATTTATTTTCTGCTGTTACAAAAGGCAGCCCGGTAAGGCGGGCAATGTGCTTTGCCACATTTACATCATACTTGTCCGGTGTATTGATACCGGTGCCCACTGCGGTGCCGCCCAGCGCCAGCTCACTCAGATGCTTCAGGGTATTTTGTATTGCTTTCAGCCCATGATCCAGTTGGGAAACATAGCCGCTGAACTCCTGCCCTACTGTCAGCGGTGTGGCATCCATAAAATGGGTGCGGCCTATTTTCACCACGTTCATATACTGCCTGCTTTTTTTGGCCAGCGTGTCCCGCAGCTTTTTGATGCCGGGTATGGTCACTTCCACCACTATCTTATAGGCGGCAATGTGCATGGCGGTAGGAAAGGTATCGTTTGAGGATTGCGACTTGTTTACATCATCATTAGGATGCAGAAATTTTTCCTTATCCGTCAACTTGCCGCCTTTCAGCACATGGCCGCGGTAAGCAATCACTTCGTTTACGTTCATATTGCTCTGCGTGCCGCTGCCGGTTTGCCATACTACCAGCGGAAAATAATCATCCAGCTTTCCTTCCAGTATTTCATCACACACTTTGCCAATCAATAAGGATTTATTTTTGGGTAAAACACCTGCTTCCTGGTTGGTGATGGCGGCTGCTTTTTTGAGATAGGCAAATGCTTTGATGATTTCCTTTGGCATTTTATTGATATCCTGCGCTATGCGGAAGTTATCTATGCTGCGCTGGGTCTGCGCTCCGTAATACGCATCCACGGGCACCTGCACTTCGCCCATAGTATCTTTCTCTATCCTGTATTTCATATTGATTTTTTTGTGCCGCAAAAGTAGTAAATAATGATTACAGGCAGGATTTGCAGATGAATGGCAGCCCGGGCGGAAAAACACAGCCCCACGCTTTCAATCGTTTGCGTTCTTTTAAGTAGAAGATACAGGAGAAGCTTATTCTGAGTAACTTTCCGTCAGAACGGAGTAACTACTGTTGCTGATAAAAGAAAATAATTTATGAGGAAAACAAACCTGGTTTTGTGGGCCTTGCTGCTGATAATAGCTAAAGCAGCGTCGCAACCAGCTACGTATGCACCAGCCCCGGAAAACCTGGCGGCCCGCACCACATTTCAACAGGATAAATACGGTATGTTCATTCATTGGGGGCTGTCCAGTATGCTGGGCGATGGTGAATGGGTGATGAATAACCGGAAAATAAAAAAGGAAGACTACCAGCGGCTGCTGCCTGCTTTTTACCCGGCTGAGTTTGATGCAGCGAAATGGGTGGCCACGGCAAAAAATGCCGGTATGAAGTATATCGTATTTATCACCCGCCACCATGATGGGTTCAGCAACTGGGACACGAAGCAGTCAGACTGGAAGATCACCAATACACCTTATGGTAAAGATGTATTGAAGCTGCTGGCAGAAGAATGTAAAAAGCGGGGCATCAAACTGGGCCTGTACTATTCCACGCTTGACTGGTACCGCGATGACTACCCTTATGAAACGGGGCGGACCGGGCAGCATACGGGACGTACAAAGAAGAGCGACTATGCTGCTTACTTACAATTTATGAAAAACC
>DAOLFO010000391.1:0-2743 GCA_035326305.1 Chitinophagaceae bacterium | reverse complement strand
CAACAAACCGCTTATGGCCATTTTAAAAGTAGAGCACCTCAAAAAATATTTTGCCACGCAGAAAGCTGTGGACGATATCAGCCTCTCTATTGAAAAAGGGCAAATCTTCGGCTTGCTGGGCCCCAACGGTGCAGGCAAGACAACGCTCATACGCATGATTACCGGGATCTTTTATCCCGACGCAGGCAATATCCTGTTTGATGGTAAGCTGTTCGATCCGCTCAATGATATTGCCCATATCGGCTATATGCCCGAGGAAAGAGGACTGTATAAAAAAATGAAAATCGGCGAGCAGGCATTGTACCTGGCGCAGTTGAAAGGCCTCAGCCGTGCCGAAGCCACCCGTAAGATCAAAGACTGGTTTATCCGCTTTGATATGGAAACCTGGTGGAATAAAAAAGTGGAAGACCTGTCAAAAGGCATGAGCCAGAAGCTGCAGTTTGTAACCACCGTGCTGCATGATCCGAAGCTGATCATCTTAGATGAGCCTTTCAGCGGGCTTGACCCCGTAAATGCCAACCTGATCAAAGATGAAATATACCGGCTTGCCAAAAACGGATCGACAATCATCTTCAGCACACACCGCATGGAGCAGGTAGAGGAAATATGTGACCATATAGTGCTGGTGAATAAAGGCGAAAAAATACTGGATGGCACCGTAGCTGATGTAAAGCAGGATTTCAAGGAAAACCTTTTCCGTGTCACCTTCCAGAACCAGTTGCTGGCCGAGCATCTTGCTATCCACCTGTTCCAGGTAGTTAATAAGCAGGAAAAAGAAGTGACCATCAAGCTGGATCCGGGCTATACTAATAATGATGTGCTGCAGTATTTTATCAGCAAGGGCCTTATTATTGATTCCTTCCAGGAAATACTGCCTTCGCTGAATGAGATATTTATCCGGCTGGTAGAGGGCACACCCACCGCCCGGCAGTTCCAGGAAATCAATTAACAGCCCCATCAGGCATTATCCATTACCAACGCTACAATCATTATCAGATGAATAAAATACTACTTATCATCCGCAGGGAATTTCTGACCCGTGTACGGAAAAGAACATTTATCATAGGTACGCTGCTGTTTCCTTTATTATATATCGGGCTGATGTTCGGCACCGGGTATATCGGCGCCAAAAGCCGCACTGTCCTGCATATTGCCGTACTTGACTCATCGGATATTATAGACAAGGGCCGGCTGGAACGGGCCAATGTGGAAGACAATAACAGCCTGCTCACCCTCGTAAAAGATCCGGCAGACAGCTTAGCAAAAAATTTTGAACAGATGGGATACGACGGGTACCTCATCATACCCGCATCCACCACGGTGGAAGCAGGCAGCCGGCAACTGCTGCTGCGTACCGGCCGTACCATCGGATCGCCCCTGGAAGTGCAGGGAAAGCTGAATGCTATCTGGAACGATATTAAATATGAAAAGCTGGGCATAGATGAAACTAACCGGCAGATATTAAACTCCAGCCGCCTTACCTTAAAAGCACAAAACGTAAACGATGAAAAAGCAAACTCCGAAATAGCCAGCACTATCGGGTATGTATCAGGATTCCTGATCTACTTTATACTGCTGGTATACGGCTCGCAGGTGATGATGGGTGTGATGGAAGAAAAGACAAACCGCATTGCAGAAGTAATGGTGTCCTCCGTAAAGCCTTTTCAACTCATGCTCGGCAAGATCGTTGGCATTGGTATGGTGGCGCTGGCACAGTTCCTGCTCTGGATCGCTTTTATCTTTATCATTTTCAATGTGACCAAAGCCAGCGGCAGCGGCAACCCGATGCTGGCCGGTATGGTCAACAATGTTCAGGATGTGTTTACCAGCGTGAACGTTCCTTTCATCCTGTTCTGCTTTGCATTCTACTTCCTGGGTGGATTCTTCTTCTATTCTTCGCTGTATGCTGCTATCGGCAGTGCCGTAAACGAAGATATGCGGGAAGCGCAGTCGCTCAGCTTCCCCGTTACCATGATCGTTATCTTCTCCATTATGCTCATGACCGTGACCATGAAAGATCCTTCCGGCCCGGTGGCAGTATGGGGCAGCATTATACCCTTTAGCTCCCCTATCGTGATGATGGCCCGTATACCGTTCGGCGTACCCGGCACAGTGCCCTGGTGGCAGTTGGGCGCTTCTATGGCTGCGCTGATAGCCGGCTTTATTTTCACCACCTGGTTTGCCGGTAAAATATACCGCACAGGCATACTGATGTACGGAAAGAAAATAACGTGGAAGGAAATGCTGAAATGGGTGTTCCGGAAGTGAGGAGGTAGTATTAAAAGTTTGGAGGATAAAAAATTTAAGAGATTCAAGGAGTTCAGGAGGTTCAATGGAGCAGGCTATTGAACCTTCTGAGTTTTTATGTGCAGAAGCTAAGCATTCATTTGCTGGTACTCAAATATCCTTCACTTGAAATCTGTTTTCTTTGAGCAATGAGCATTTTCAATAAACTCCTGCAAATCGTTTTATAGCCTGAATAGCTTCTTCCACTTTTTCATCGGATAGGTCTAAACCTGAAAGCCCCTTAATTTTTGAGAAGTAAGCAGTTCATACTTTGGATTCAATAACTTGAATTTTTTTGAGGCATGCGCAATTTTATACAATGCGGGATGCGTAAATATTTGAACATTTCGAATTAAAAAAAGCCTTCAATCTTAACGATTTGAAGGCCTTTTTTAATTTTTGGCGGAGAGAGAGGGATTCGAACCCCCGGACCTGTTACAGTCAACGGTTTTCAAGA
>DAOLFO010000054.1:0-13931 GCA_035326305.1 Chitinophagaceae bacterium | reverse complement strand
TATCCCTTATGAAGTGGGGGAAAACTACCTGAATGCTTTTGGTAAAATAGGATGCACCAATATCGGCCTGATGCACATCCGCAACCGCCAGGATACCCATGAAAAAGATTACCTGGAGCGCATCCGCGCCTGCGATGCGGTGATGTTCAGCGGTGGCAACCAGCTCCGGCTGAGCGCTACAGATGGCGGCACAGAATTTTTACAAATACTCAAGCAGCGCTATAAAGAAGAACGCTTTCTCGTTGCGGGCACCAGCGCCGGGGCCATGGCTATGAGCAATACCATGATCTATGAAGGCAATGCCACCCGTGCCCACCTGAAAGGGGAAGTGAAAATCACCACCGGGCTGGGATTTATCAGCTCCGTTATTATTGACTCTCACTTTGAAAAAAGAGGACGTTTCGGACGCCTGGCCCAGGCGGTGGCTGCCAACCCCGGCCGCATTGGTATCGGGCTGGGGGAAGATACGGGCATGCTCATTACTGAAGGCAATAAAATGGAAGCCATCGGCAGCGGGCTAGTTATTATTATTGACGGGCATGATATCCTCCACTCCAACATTGCTGATATCCCTGACGGAAATCCTATCAGCGTTGAAAACCTGAAAGTGCATTTTTGTGAAAAAGGAAATGGCTACCTCATTAAAGAAAGAAAATTTTTGCCGGAAGCTGCTGACGGAGCCGTTATCAAAAAGCAGGTGAGTGTGGAATAGCGGTCAGAAAATGCCATTATCTGTTTCCCATTTGCGGGATGTGCGGCCTTCATGATGTACCACCCTGTAGTTACGATTTTCGGCCCAGCGGTATATTTTTTTCCGGAGCAGCTTAGGATAAAAATGAACCATCACATTATTCGGGTTGCGCAATCTTTTAAACAATCCTGCTTCACTCAGCACATCATACGAAGCGGCGGCACAGCGCATACCGAACACGGCATAGTCATATGGTGTGCTTGCGGCATATTCTTTAAAAATGGACAGCAGCTTTTCCTTCTGCTCCCCTGATACCGGAATATAGACGGTGCTCCATTTGGTATTTGCGGTGTCCCAGTATACACCCTTGCTCAACCTGAATCCGCCGCCGGGCTTAGCATTGTTGGGAACAATTGCACAAGGATCACCAGGCATAAAGTCGAGCACCTGGTTGTCTACCTGTATATTCACATGCCCTCCTTTTAGGCCGCCAAATAGCTTTTTTTCAGAGTCTTTAAAACCTTTTGCCGGTTTGGAGCCGTAGAGAAAATGAAGCCGGATAGTATCTTGGGCTGCAGCAGAACGGGTGAACAGAAAAAAAACAAGTGCAAAGAGGATAACAGGTTTCATGAGCGGTGCTGATCAGAAAATATAAATGTAAGGAATAACAGGAGCTGTACCGCTATCAGCCGGGCTGGATGATTTTTTTTAACAACCTGCTTACTTCTTCCGGTTTATCCAGGGTAAGGATATGCGAACCGCCTTCAATTACATAATCCGCTTTTACGCAACTGATTGGCAATAGCCTGTCGGCTGTACCATGAATATGGATCAGGCCGGCCGGCGGCGGGGATTTTTGCCAGTGCAGAATGGCCCTGATAGCCCATTTTACAAAGGAAACATCAGCATCAGCAATGATGCGGTTGAGCATTTCTTTTTTTTCGGGTTCTTTTATACCAAACACGGCGGTATAGAGCGACTGCATTTTTTTCATTGCGCTGCCGGGCAGCCACCGGTATACGGGCAGGTAGCGGAAGAGCCGGAGGCGCCGCGGGAACTCATCTGCACTTTTATTGCTGGCAAGTATAACGGCCTGCACATTTTCATCGGCCCTTGCCATCTCAGATGCCAGCATGCCGCCAAATGATATGCCTACAACGAACGGGTGCTTATCGCTGATCTGCTGCCGCAGCTTTGCTGCATACCCTGCCAGCGATTCTTTGGGCCCCGGCGCCTGCCACTCAATGAATACGGGCTCACAAAATGACAGGTCAAGAAAGTTGAACACCCTTTTGTCTGCTCCCAGTCCGCTGATGAAGTAGACTTTTTTCATCAGGCAAAGGTAGCTGATCTGCCATTGATTGAAGAAATGCCGCCATTCGTTGAAAAGGATGTGGTAAATATATCAGCCGATATTGAACATCTTCGTTGTGGACACAATGCAAAAGTATAATACGCTTACATACAGGTATACGCCATAACTTATACGCTCCTGATAAGGAAATAATTCTTCTTTCCCTTCTGCACCAGGATGTATTGATGGTGCAGCAGCAGGCTGCTGTCAATTTTCATGTCAATGCCGCCCGCCTTTCTCCTGTTGATGCTTACGCCGCCGCCCTGTACCGTTTTCCGGGCTTCGCCCTTACTGGGAAATATACCGGACTCTGCAAGGAATGAAACAATGTCAATGCCGGCACTGATTTTCTCCTTCGGAAAATCGTACTTAACAACCCCTTCCATACCCTCCAGGTCGTCTGTGCTCAGGCTTTCTGCCGGGGCAGACTGGTTGGCAAATAATTTTTCTGTGGTTTCGATAGCAGACAGCAGCTCTTGTTCACCGTGTACAAAACGAGTTACTTCACCAGCCAGTGTTTTTTGCAGCAGCCTTTTGCCGGGATCCTGCTGGTGAGTATCCAGCAATGCGGTGATTTCGTCCTGTGCGAGGAACGTAAATATTTTTATCCAGCCGGCAGCATCTTCATCGCTGGCGTTGAGCCAGAATTGATAAAACTGGTAAGGAGTGGTGCGGGCAGGATCGAGCCAGACATTGCCCTGTTCTGTTTTCCCAAACTTGGTGCCGTCGGCTTTTTTGATCAGCGGACAGGTAAAGGCAAAAGCTTCGCCGTTTATTTTTCGCCTGATCAGCTCTGTGCCGGTGGTGATGTTTCCCCACTGGTCGCTGCCGCCCATTTGCAGTTTGCAGTTTTTATTTTGATACAGCCAGAAAAAATCATAGCCCTGCATAAGCTGGTAGGCAAATTCAGTATAGCTCAGACCCACTTCACTTTCTATGCGTTTTCTCACACTCTCTTTGGCCATCATATAGTTGATGGTAATATGCTTGCCCGCATCGCGGAGAAAATCAATAAAGGAAATATGGCGGAACCAGTCGTAGTTGTTCGACATTTCGGCCGCATTGGGTTTGGCCGTGTCAAAGTCGAGGTATTTTTCCAGTTGTGCTTTGATGCCGGCTACATTGCGGGCCAGTGTTTCTTCGTCCAGCAGGTTACGCTCCTGGCTTTTGCCGCTGGGGTCCCCGATCATACCGGTGGCGCCGCCAACCAGCGCTATTGGCTTGTGCCCCGCCTGCTGCAGGTGCACCAGCAGCAGGATAGGTACCAGGCTGCCAATATGCAGGCTTTCTGCAGTGGGGTCAAAGCCGATATAGGCTGTGGTCATTTCCTTGCTCAGTTGTTCCTCCGTGCCTGGCATAATGTCCTGTATCATGCCCCGCCAGCGTAGCTCCTCTATGAGATTCATTGCTTTATGTCAATATTTGGCTGCAAAATTAAGGCAGAACAGGAAAGCGGAGACCGGAATGCAATATTTTTCTAAAGTATTCGTTTTCAGTCGTTAGGTTTTTCCCTTCGTAAAGTTGTGTGTTTACCGGGGCAACATCTATTTTTACAGGCGATTTTGTACCTGTAAAAACTAACCAATTAATTGCTTATCAGAAACGCATCCGAATGAAGCTGCTGTACCGATACCTTATCTTTTCCCTGGCCATAGTATGTGCTGTTCCCGGTTTTACCCAGTTTAGAAAATATTCCAACGAGTTTCTGAATATCGGTGCAGGGGCGAGGGGCCTGGCCATGGGCAGTGCACAAATTGCTTCTGTAAAAGACGGCACTGCCGGCTACTGGAACCCTGCCGGCCTTACGGAGGTAAAGGACAATGCCCAGATCAACCTGATGCATGCCGAATATTTTGCCGGTATCGGTAAATATGATTTTGCCAGCATTGCTTTTCCTGCTGCTAATAATAAACGTACGATTGCCATTACCGGCCTCCGGTTTGCGGTAGATGATATTCCCAATACGCTCTTCCTGGTGGAGCCTGACGGTTCGTACAACTATGATAATATCACGGCTTTCTCCTCGGCAGATTATGCTTTCCTGCTTTCCTTTGCTCAAAAACTGAAAGAAACAAAAGACCGTAAGATCAGCTTTGGCGTTAATGCAAAGATCATCCACCGGAATGTGGGCAAGTTTGCCCGTGCCTGGGGGTTTGGCATTGATGCGGGGCTGCAGGTGGAGCATAAGAAATGGAAGTTTGGATTGACGGGCAGGGATATCACCACTACCTTCAATGCGTGGTCGTTTACCTTTACCGAAAGGGAAAAGGAAGCGCTGTACCTTACTAATAATAAAATACCGGTAAGATCTACCGAGATGACGATGCCCCGGCTTGTGCTGGGCATTGCCCGTGATTTTAAGCTGGGCAGCAAATCAAGCCTGCTGGCAGAAGCCAATATAGACCTGACTTTTGATGGAAAAAGAAATACCGTGGTCAGCGCCGATCCTGTTAGCGCAGATCCCAAGCTGGGCCTGGAGTTCAATGCCAACAATGTTTTCTTTCTGCGGGCGGGCATCAACAATTTTCAGCGTGCCCTTGATGACGATGATATTACCAACCAGGAAAAAGTATGGATATACCAGCCCAGTGCCGGCGCCGGCTTTAAGATTCAAAGCGTGACGGTTGATTATGCTTATACCAACCTGGCCAACCAGTCCAACCCGCTGTATACCCATGTATTTTCACTGAAGCTGGATATGAAAGCTGATAAGAATAAACAGAAGAATAAAAAATAATCCTGTATCCTTTTAATAAACATAACCACCAATGAAACGAGTTTTACTTATAACCATTCTGCTGGCTTCTTTATCTGTAAAGGCGCAGGTGTATAATAATGAATGGATAGATTATAGTAAGACCTATTATAAATTTAAAATTGCGGCTACCAATTTATACCGCATTTCTCAGGCTACGATTTCCGGGATAGGACTGAGCGGTGTAAATGCCGATCATTTTCAGCTCTGGAGAAACGGCCAGGAGATACCGCTTTATACCACTTCCCAAAATGCACCGCTGGCGACGGGCGGGTATATTGAATTTTGGGGAGAGATGAATGACGGCAGGCCGGATAACCCGATGTACAGGAACCCTGATTTTCAACTGAACAATACCTGGAGCCTGCAAACAGATACAGCCGCCTTTTTTCTGACGGTAAACAGCAATACGCCCAACAGGCGCTTTGCCAGTACCACCAATGATTTGACCGGGAACACACTGTCCCCGGAACCATTTTTTATTCATACTGCCGGCAATTATTATAAAGACCGTTTGTTTGGCGGAGCGGCACAGTTGGTTGGCACTTCCTATGTATATTCTTCTTCGTTTGATGAAGGGGAAGGGTATACCAGTGGTGATATTGGTACAAATGCAAATGTGACCACCACTTTTTCTGCGCTCAGCCCGTATACCGGTGCCGGCGCACCCAGCCCGCTTGTGCGGGTGCATGCTGCTGGTAATGCGGTAAATCCCCGGTACTTTCGCATTAACCTGAACGGGGATTCTGTTCATGCTGCCAGCATGGATTTTTATAACTATGCCAAGGTCAGCAAGCCGGTAAATGTTTCGCAGATCAGCAGCGGGACTGCGGCCATACAGATAGTAAACCGTTGCGCCAATGCAGGTGACCGGATGGTAGTGGCGCAGGTGGAGCTGGAGTATCCCCGTACGTTCAATTTCGGCAACCAGCGTGTCTTTCCTTTCACCCTGCCGGCAAACGGCAGCGAAAGCTACCTGGAGATCAGCAACTTTAACCGCTCTACAGCGGCGCCGGTGCTGTATGATCTGACCAATGGCCGGCGCTATGTATGTGATATCAGCAGCGGCTCACTTAACCGGGTGAAGCTGCAGCCGTCTGCCACAGAGCGTAACCTTGTATTGGTAAACCAGATAGAGAGCTGGATTGGTGCAGTGGTGCAGATGGAGCCACGCAACTTTGTTGATTATGGGCTTGCTGCCAATCAGGGAGACTACCTGATCATTACCAACAGTGCCCTTACCGGCGCCACGCCGGGTGGAGATCCGGTGGAAGACTATCGCTTATACCGCAGTTCCCCTCAGGGCGGAGGGTATCATGCAAAAGTCTACCTGATTGATCAGTTGGTTGATCAGTTTGCTTTTGGCATCAAAATGCACCCCCTGTCTATCCGGAACTTTTTGCGCTGGGCCAGAGCCAGCTATAGCGCACCGCTCACTAACGTGTTGCTGATAGGGAAGGGTGTGATTTATACGTCTTACAGAACCGGGCAGTCCAATGCTGATATGGGCTTATTACAATTGATTCCTACATTCGGCTCCCCGGCTTCTGATATGTTGCTGAGTGCTTCCGGCAACAGCTCTTTACCGCTTACGCCAATAGGGCGTATATCGGCCATTAGTAAAAATGAGGTTACCGACTACCTGAATAAAGTGAGGGAGTATGAAGCGGATCAGCATGCCTCATCTTCGCTGGTGGCTGACCAGTCCTGGAAAAAGAATGTGATACATGTGACGGGTGGCAGCGATGATGGGACATCTAATATTCTCAAAGCGGCGCTGGACGGGCAGAAGCCGATTATTGAGGATAGCATGTATGGGGCCAAGGTGTATACCTTTGCTAAAAGCACGGCAGATGCGGTGCAGCAGCTTAGCAGCAGCGAGCTGGCAAGGCTTTTGTCTGCGGGGATAGGGGTGCTTACTTATTTTGGACATTCTTCTGCTTCCACATTGGAGTTTAATTTAGAAAACCCGGAAAACTATAATAACCAGGGAAAATATCCTATTATGATTGTAATGGGATGTAATGCCGGCAACTTTTTTGGTTTCAACACTGGAAGACTGACATTTAAGGAAACTATATCGGAAAAATACCTTTTGGCAAAAGAAAGAGGAGCAGTTGCTTTTTTAGCCAGTACGCACCTGGGTATCGTTCACTACCTGGATATTTACAATAAACGCCATTACGAAACAATTTCAAGTACACATTATGGTGCTACAGTAGGAGAGATAATGGTAGAGACCATTAAAAAGGTATTTCAATTTACTACAGAGTCGGATTTTTATGCACGTATGCAATGCGAGCAGTTTACACTGCATGGAGACCCTTCATTGCGCTATCATGCCTTTCAAAAGCCCGACTATGCTATCGAGGCTCAAATGGTTGAGGCGTTACCTAAAATTCTTTCAGTAGCAGAAACTGAATTCGTTGTAAAAGTAAAAGTTATAAATCTTGGAAGTGCTCCCAAGAAGAATGTTGTGGTAGAGGCCAGAAGAACTTTCCCTGATCTGCATAGTGAGGTAATACGAAGAGATACGATCGCTTTTAATAAGCTGGAAGATTCCCTTTCATACATATTACCAATTGTTGCATCAAGAGATAAAGGACTTAATAAAATTTCTATTGTAGTAGATGTGGATAATGAAATTGACGAATTGTATGAAACAAATAATAGCATAACAAAAGATGTGTTTATTATTGAGGATAATATAAGACCTGCTTACCCATACGATCTTTCTATTCAAAATTCCAGCCAGATAAGGTTTATTGCGACGACAGCTAATCCCTTTGCGGCTGATCGGAGTTATCGCATAGATATAGACACTTCTGCTTTATTTGGCTCTCCTGCTATGGTGAGTCAGAGTAAGATATCTTCAGGAAGTGTAGTAGAGTTTGAACCTTCGTTATCACTTATAGATAGTACCGTATATTATTGGAGGGTGGGGCCATCATCTTCCCCGTTAGATTCAGTATACACCGGATTTTCCTTTCAATATATTGTTAATGGACAGCCAGGATTTTCTCAGGCCCATTATTATCAGCATACAGAAAACGAGTTGAACAAAATTGTATATGAAGATGACAGACAATTTAAGTTTAAACTTTTTAGTAAGGAGGTGGCAGTTAGTTCAGGTATATATCCATATGCAGGGCAGACCAGCCAGTTTAGCATATCCGTTAACGGAGAAAGTAATATGGCTCAGCACGGTCTATATGGTCCGCTTGCATCAAATAACAATGTTTTAAGGTTCTATGTTATTAAAAACGATGGTCGCTCTATGTGGCAAAATGTTAGTACCGGAACAGAAGGCTTATATGGAAGCACCAATCCGACACCGATTAATGGAACTGTAAAGACCGGGTTTTTCCAATTTAACATTAGTACAATACAAGGAAGGCAAAATGTGATGAACTTCATTGATCTTATACCTGATGGTGACGTAATAGTTATGACGAATCCTCCATACTCTTCTATGACTTTGCCAGGTGTATGGATGGGTGATACTACTACTCTTGGATCGGGTAATTCTCTTTATCATAAATTAGCTGGCATTGGGTTTACAAGTATTTCCCAGGTAAATAGCTTTGTGCCTTTCATTTTTGTTGTACGAAAAGGAGTTCTTCCTGCAATAAGGCAGGAGGTGGCCTCTGCTATTCAGGAGATTTTATTGGTTACATTTTCTTTGGAAACCTCAAACTATGAGGGGACAGTTTTGTCCAGGGACTTTGGGCCTGCTATAGAATGGGGTACTGTAAAATGGTCAGGATTCTTTAAAGAGGAGAATATACCAGATGATTTGAAGCTGAACATTATTGGGGTGCGGAGTAATGGAGCAACAGATACATTGAGTTCAACAGACATACCAGGTCTGAGTATTGACTTGTCATCCGTTAATGCTAAAGACTATCCCTATTTACGACTTCAGTTATATTCAGAAGATAGTACTGAGTTTACCCCCTATCAATTAAGGTATTGGCAGGTTTCGGGTACGCCAGCTCCTGAAGGTGTAATAGCTCCGGATATCTATTTTACGACTAAGGATACAGTAGAGATTGGTCAACCATTCGATTTTGGAATTGCATTCAAAAATATTAGCACTACAAACTTTGACAGTATAAAAGTGAAGTTGACAATAACCGATAGCCGGAATATAGAAAACATCATACCTGTCCCCCGCCAAAAAGACCTGGTGGTAAATGATACTATTAAGCTCAATGTAAAGGTGGATACCCGGTCATTGGCTGGCAGCAATACATTATTTGTCAACTTTAACCCCGATAATGATCAGCCTGAGCAATACCTGTTTAATAACTATGCTTTCCGCAGCCTGTATGTAAAGCCTGACAGCACTAACCCACTGCTGGACGTGACATTTGACGGGGTACATATTTTAAATAAGGACATTGTAGCAGCCAAGCCAAATATTCTTATCAAACTGAAGGATGAATCTAAATGGATGGTGGTGGATGATACTTCTGCCATTGCCGTGCAGGTGCGCTACCCGGATGGGTCTTTAAAAAAATATTTTTATTATAACAATAATGACACGATGAGGTGGATACCCGCCGGGCAGCCTCCTGTTAATGATAACTCCGCAAGTGTGGACTTTACACCTTATTTTGACCAGGATGGGGAGTATGAGCTGATTGTAACGGGAAAAGATAGGAGCAGCAATTTTGCCGGGGTATCAGAGTACCGGGTTTCTTTCCAGGTGATCAATAAGCCGATGATCTCCAATATGCTCAATTATCCAAACCCCTTTACCACATCTACTGCCTTTGTGTTTACGCTTACAGGCACTGAAGTGCCGGAAAATATCCGCATACAGATCCTGACAGTAACGGGTAAGATAGTCCGGGAAATTACCAAACAGGAACTGGGCCCGCTGCGCATTGGCCGGAATACAACAGAGTTTAAATGGGATGGCACTGACCAGTATGGCCAGCAACTGGGCAACGGGGTGTACCTTTACCGTGTTATTACCAGCATGAATGGCAAGCCGCTGGATAAATATAAAGCCGAAGGAGATAATACGGATAAGTATTTTAATAAAGGCTACGGCAAGATGTACCTGATGCGATAAAGGATTACTGCAGGAACTTGTTATGAGCAGGAATTTTTATAAAGTGAAATAAGAAGAAGATTGCAAGAAACAAATTAATGCTAAGTATTAAATTTCAAAACCGAAAGCGGCTACTGTAAATCAGCAAATCAGAAATCAACACATCAGCAATTGCCAATCGTGAACCGGCAATCGGAGCGCCGTATTCCTTGCAAATCAGTAAATCAGAAATCTTTAAATCATACATCACCCGGCCAACGATCATCGACCAACGTTCACAGCAGCCAATGTTCGACAGTCAACGGATAATATCCGCTGCGGCGTACACCGTACATCTTACATCGTACACCTTGCAAATCATCAAATCAGGCATCCATCAGATATCAATCAGCCCAACAGCCAACGCCCATCGGCCAACAAACAGCACGTACATCATACATCATACACCGTACATCTTCTCAGCATGTGATGCGCCTTTCGCTTTGCGGGCAAGCGTCTTTTATTTGCTACCTTTGCGGCCGGAAGTTTAAGTAATATGGCAAAAATTGGTATTAATATAGCAACAGGCAGCCTGCAGCAGGCGGAAATGATAGTTGGTATAGACCTGGGCACTACTAACAGCCTTATAGCTGTTATTCATCCCGAAAGCGGCAAGCCGGTGGTGCTGAAAGAATTTGACGGCCATGCGCTGGTACCTTCCGTTCTTCATTTTAGCAGGGAGGGTGCGGTAGACGTGGGTGATGCGGCAAAAGAGTACCTGGTGGCGGAGCCGCATAATACTATCTTTTCGGTAAAGCGGCTGATGGGAAAGTCGTACAATGATGTCAGAGATCAGTCCGGTTTTTTTACTTACAAAATAATTGATGATAATACAGAAAGCCTGGTAAAAGTGCAGGTGGGGGAGGTGTTTTACTCCCCGGTAGAGCTATCGGCGCTCATCCTGAAAGAGCTGAAGAAAAGGGCAGAGCATATACTGAAAACAGCAGTCAACAAAGCAGTGATTACAGTGCCTGCCTATTTTAATGATGCGCAAAGACAGGCTACCCGAGATGCCGGCAAACTGGCCGGCCTTGATGTACTGCGCATTATCAATGAGCCAACAGCGGCGAGCCTGGCCTATGGCCTTGGATTAAAAGCGGAAGAAGATAAAACAGTGGCGGTATATGACCTGGGCGGAGGCACTTTTGATATTTCTGTGCTTCGTATACAAAATGGCGTGTATGAAGTACTGTCAACCAACGGGGATACGTTTCTCGGAGGCGATGACTTTGACCGTGCCATTATTGATTACTGGCTGCGTGAAGCATTTGGCGGCGGAGCGAAACGGTATGCGGATAAGGCTTTCCTGCAGGCGCTGCGGCTGGCAGCAGAAGAAGCAAAAAAGCGTTTGTCTGCAGATGAGCAATATGAAACAGAGCTGGTGGGGCAGCGGCTGGAGCTGAGCAGGAAAACATTCAACCGGCTGATAGAGCCGCTGGTGCAAAAGACTATTGATAGCTGCCGGCTGGCGCTTGCTGATGCAGGGCTGATGGTAAGCGATATAGATGAGGTAGTAATGGTAGGGGGTTCTACGCGGACATTATTAGTGAAAGAATCAGTGGCGGATTTTTTTGGGAAGCCGGTAAATGACTCACTGAACCCTGATGAGGTGGTGGCGTTGGGAGCAGCTGTACAGGCCGATGTGCTGGCAGGCAATAATAAAGAAGTATTGCTGCTGGATGTAACACCGCTTTCATTGGGAATAGAAACAATGGGCGGCCTGATGGATGTGCTCCTGCCACGCAATTCAAAAATCCCGGTAAAGGCAGGCCGCCAGTATACCACCCAAAAAGACGGGCAGGGAAGCATGCGCATATCCGTATTCCAGGGAGAGCGGGACCTGGTGAAAGACAACCGCAAACTGGCGGAATTTAATCTTACCGGCATCCCGGGCATGCCGGCAGGCTTGCCTAAAGTGGAAGTGACCTTCCTGCTGGATGCGGATGGAATACTGGTAGTAAAAGCAAAAGAGCTGCGGAGCGGTATAGAGCAGGGTGTGGAAGTGAAGCCGCAGTACGGGCTGACAGATGCAGAGGTAGAGAAGATGCTGCTGGATTCCCTTACACATGCTAAGGAAGATATGCAGGCAAGGGCGCTGACGGAGGCCCGTACGGAGGCGCAGCAAATGATAGCGGCGACAGAGAATTTTATTGAAAAGAATAATGCTTATCTTACTTCTGCAGAGCTGGGGGAAACAAAAGCTGCGGTTGAGCGGCTGGCGGAGCTGCTAAAGGGTACAGATAAGGACGCAATACATGCAGGTATAGAGCAGCTAAATAGTATCTCCCGTCCTTATGCAGAGCGGCTGATGGATGAAGCGGTTGCGATGGCAATGAAAGGGAAACAAATTTAAAAGATACTATCTCCATGCAGCGGCGTGAATATTTCCCCTTTTTAGATGCGCTCAGAGGACTTTCATTTATTGGTATTTTTATACTTCATGCCTCACAACCAATGTGGGATAATAGTCTTATTGACAAGTTTCTGCATCATTTTCGTTTCAGCCTTTCTTTTAGCATTGATGTTTTTTTTATTTTATCATCTTTCCTGCTTACCTATTTAGGGCTGCGTGAATTTGAAAAACATGGCCGCTTCTCCTTTAAGAACTATTTTTTAAGAAGGGCATTGAGAATTTGGCCATTATATTATCTTATAATGGTGCTTTCGTTTTTGGTGATACCGCTTTTAGGTAGTAAGCTAAATATGAACATCACTTTCCCTGATCCCTGGTATTATATCTTTTTTGTTTCTAATTTTTATACGGAGGATCATGTTTTCTTTTTGAGAGTGTTGTGGACACTCTCTGTTGAAGAGCAATTTTATTTAGTGTTAGGACTTTCGCTCCTTTTTTTTATAAAAAGGATTTTTTATGTTTTTATTTTGCTCTTAGCTTTTAGCCTGGTGTATACTGCCACTATTTACATTAAAGGCGTTGACGGTTATTATAATACCCTGACTTACCTGGTTGATTTTTCTTTCGGGGGCTTTGCAGCTATAGCGTATTATAAGCGGAATGGTATCTTCAAATGGGTGACTAACCTTTCAAAAACCCGTTCCCGGCTATTTAATTCATACCTGCTAATTCATTTCTTTATCTTTTTCTTTTTATTTAGTGTGTCTGATAGCCCGTGGTTGTTTCTTGTAAACAGGTATCTTGTTATTGTCTATATCAGCTTACTTATTCTCAAAGGGGTGGAATTAAAAAACTGGCCTGTTTTCAGGAGCCGTTTTCTGATTTATACCGGGAAAATATCTTACGGGCTTTATTGTTTTCATGGAGCGGCTATTACTTTCTTTATAAAGTTGCTCCCTGAGAGGAATATTGGTATGAAAACCCTGACATTTATTATTACTCTGCTTGCTACTTATATGTTAGCAATCCTCAGCTATGAGCTATATGAGAAGCCTTTTCTTCGTTTGAAGGAAAAGTTCAGGGGGAAAAATAAATTAGCTTAAATACTGGTTACTTCATTTCTTCTCAATATATACTTCCCCAGCACATCAAACTCAATATTTACCGCCTGCCCCGGTTCCAGGTATTGCAGGTTGGTATGCTGCAGCGTGTAAGGGATAATGGCTACGCGGAACGAATCGGCACCAACATCAAAAGCCGTCAGGCTCACCCCGCTCATACATACGGATCCTTTTTCAATAACCAGCGGGGCAAAGCGTTTATCAAAGCCAATGGTATATTCCCGGCTGCCTGTTTTTTCCCGTATTTCCAGGCAGGTGCCCGTAGTGTCCACATGCCCCTGTACAAAATGGCCATCCAGCCTTCCGTTTACCGGCAGGCATTGCTCCAGGTTCACGGGTGTGCCCGGTGCCCACCGGGAAAGGGTGGTTTTTTGCAGTGTTTCTTCAATGGCCGTCACCTGGTGCCAGCCATCGCCGGCCTGCTCTACTGTCAGGCATACCCCGTCGTGGCTTACGCTCTGGTCGGGCCGGAAGCCGGTCGAAAGCGGGGAACTGATCCGGAATGTAAGATTGGATCCAGTTCTAACCACCTCATCTACAGTGCCTAATGCTTCTA
>DAOLFO010000390.1:0-2752 GCA_035326305.1 Chitinophagaceae bacterium | reverse complement strand
AAGTGATAAGCAGCATGAGAAAAAGGCTGCAGGACCCCATCATCGCAGAGCTACCCGCCGTAAAAAAGAAAAGAGTATACGGACTATGGCACTTGTTCTATGCTTCTCCTTTCAACATACTGGCGGCAGAGTGTATTGCCAAATGGATACACCCTTCCTTGTTTCCCGATGTAAGCCCGGATGCATCGCTAAAAGAATTAAATACAAAATTTTTATCCGTCCCGATGACAGGCACCTACTGGATAGCTATGGATAAATGATAAAGACAAATGTCATTGGAGAATAATAATGCGGGAACAAACAAATATAGCGCCGGCTGCAGCCAGGAAACTGGCCGAAGAAAGCTTTGACCGGTTACAGAAAAAAAGGGGACTTATCATTGGCGGACTGGCAGTCATGTGCCTGCTTGCTTTTTGCTTTGATATAGCACTGGGGCCGTCATCATTAAAAATAAAAGATGTTCTCCTGGGCCTTTTTAACAGCAATGCGGTGGAAGATGGCGTGCGGGTCATCATCTGGAAAATAAGAATGCCTTATGCAATCATGGCAGTGCTGGTGGGAATGGCATTATCTCTGGCCGGTGCCGAAATGCAAACCATTCTCAACAACCCGCTGGCAAGTCCTTTTACATTAGGAGTATCGGGAGCAGCTACATTAGGAGCGGCACTGGCCATTGTATTGGGCATTAGTATTCCCGGCATTCCGCAAAGCTGGATTATATCCGTCAATGCCTTTGTATTTGCTTTAGGCTCCGTTTTATTATTACAGGTACTGGCACAGTGGCGGGGAGCAGGTGTCAGCATGCTGGTATTATTTGGTATAGCCCTGGTTTTTACATTCAATGCGCTGGTGGCATTGATGCACTATATCGCCACACCGGAAGCATTGCAGCAGGTAGTGTTTTGGAGCATGGGGAGCCTTGGTCGCAGTAACTGGGAAAAAGTGCAGCTATTAACTATTGTGCTGGCAGTTATTATTCCGTTCAGCGTTGCCTCTTCGTGGAAGATGACAGCATTGCGTTTGGGTGAGGACAGGGCAGCCGGCTTTGGCATTCATGTGAAGCGGCTGCGGTTTGCTTCATTATTTCGTATCAGTTTGCTGTCAGCTACTGCTGTAGCCTTTGTTGGCACAATTGGCTTTATCGGGCTGGTAGGTCCGCATATTGCCCGTATGCTGGTGGGCGAAGATCACCGGTATTGGTTTCCTGCAAGCCTGCTCACAGGTGCATTGGTGATGTCATTAGCTTCTATTGCCAGTAAAATGCTGATACCCGGTGTACTGCTGCCGGTAGGCATTGTTACGGCATTAGTAGGCGTGCCCCTGTTTGTTTATCTCATCATTAAAAAAGGAAGGAGCTTATAAGAATGGCAGCACCGGAACTGTATATAGAAAAAATTTCAGCCGGCTACGCCCGTCACCCGGAAGTGATCAGGCAGGTATCGGCAGGACCATTTTTACCCGGAACTGTAACGGCCCTGGCAGGCCCCAACGCTGCAGGCAAGTCTACCTTGCTGCGCAGCATCGCCGGCCTGTTAAAAGCAAAAGGAAAAGTATGGTACAACAAAGAAAACCTGTTAGATCTTTCATTGCAACGAAGAGCGGCTATACTCAGCTATATGCCGCAGCATTTGCCGCAGGACATCGGGCTGACCGTCATTGAATCATTGATCAGCGCATTAAAAGCTTCTTCGCTCGATCAGCTAAGCAGTAAAACAGCAGCAGCAAGAAAAAAAGCATTTGATGTACTGGAGCAAATGGATATTGTTGAGCTGGCATTGGAACCGTTAAACCAGTTATCCGGCGGGCAAAGGCAACTGGTAAGCCTGGCGCAGGCTGTTATACGGCAGCCGGCTGTTTTATTGCTGGACGAACCTACAAGCGCACTGGACTTACAGCACCAGGTAGCAGTAATGCAACTGGTACGCCATTATGCTGCAAAAGGCACTATTGTAATAATGGTGCTGCATGATATCAACCTCGCCACCCGCTGGGCTGATGAAATGCTGGTTTTACACCAGGGGAAAATAGCCGCATACGGCTCTCCGGCCACCATACTTACAGCAGAATTATTTAAAACAGTATATAAAGTAAATGCAATTGTATCACCGGCAGAAGAAGGGCTGCTGCAGGTACACGTACAAAGTTTAAGCAGGTAGCCAATGCAGAGATGTATTAAATATATAACAGGGATATTGCTGGCAGGCGCCAGTATAAAAGCAGTTGCACAGGAAACCACTGATACAATAAAGGCAAAAATACTGGAAGGTGTTACCATCAAAGCCTCATCTGCCACACAGCAGGTAAAGCAGCAGGCTGTCACCGCTGCTGTGGTAAATGCCCGTGAGGCCTATGGGCAACCGGCTACCCTTACGGAATTGATCAACCGGAGTCCCGGTGTGCGCTTGCGGCAGTCAGGTGGGCTGGGCGCTGCTACGGATGTTTCGGTCAATGGCTTCCAGGGCAAAGCCATCCGGTATGTAAAAGATGGTATCCCGCTTGATTATTTACGGGACGGTTTCAATATCGCTTCCCTGCCCGTCAATATGCTGGAGCGGGTGGAAGTGTATAAAGGTGTGCTGCCGGTTGCTTTAGGTGTGGATGCATTAGGAGGCGTGGTCAACCTGGTTTCCCGCCGTACACAGCCGCGTTACCTGGCAGCATCATATGAGATCGCCTCTTTTAACACGCATCGCATTACGCTCAATGGCTACTATTCAGATGCGGCTAAAAAATGGTTTGCCGGCGTGGAAGC
>DAOLFO010000053.1:0-13934 GCA_035326305.1 Chitinophagaceae bacterium | reverse complement strand
TTGCGGTCATCCTGCACTGCCGGGTTGATATGTTGCTGTCCCTTACTCATTATTTAGCAGCCGTATCTATCCATTTTTGCCGGGCAAAATCACCAAAGGTTTGCCCTTTCGTTTTTTCTTTCACGTATACACCAAACAGCTCATCAAGCGTTTCTAATATCTGTGCTTCGTTTATACTTTCCCTGTATTTGGTATTCAGCCGCAATCCATACCTGTCGCCGCCGATATGCAAATTATATTGTCCGTA
Organism: Chitinophagaceae bacterium; assembly: GCA_035326305.1. Taxonomy (GTDB): domain Bacteria; phylum Bacteroidota; class Bacteroidia; order Chitinophagales; family Chitinophagaceae; genus DAOLFO01. The sequence continues at coordinate 13,687 of DAOLFO010000053.1, read as the reverse complement.
GCCGGTACCCACAAAGCCTATCTCTGCAGCCGGTGAGCGGCCGCAGCCATTCGAGCAGCCGGTCATCCGCAGGCTGATCTCTTCTTCGCCAATGCCATACTTATCCAGCATCGGTTCAATACGGCTGATAAGCGATGGTAAATAACGCTGTGCCTCTGCCAGCGCCAGTGAGCAGGTATTAAATGCCACACAGGCAATAGCCGACTTTCGCAGCGCTCCTGCATTGGCGGTATGGGCAATGATGCCAAACTCTTCCAGTATGGACTGAATGGCCGGCTTGTCACTTTCGGCTATATCACCCAGGATAACATTCTGATTGCCGGTAAACCGGAAATTTGCTTTACCACTCAGCGCCACCTGCAGCAAAGCAGTTTTCAGCGCCACCTGCTCACTGTCGAGCACACGCCCGTTTTCCACAAAAACGGTATAGTACCATTTTCCCGCATGATTTTTTTTCCAGCCGTAATCATCACGGCGCTGTGTGAATACAAATGGCTTTGCTTCTTCCAGCTCAAAACCACAACGTCTTTCTACCTCTTTTTTAAAAGCATCAACGCCCATGCGGTCAATTGTATATTTCAATCGTGCCTGCTTACGGTCGCTGCGGTTGCCAAAGTCACGCTGGGTCGTCAGTATCTCATATATGGTTTTTAATATTTTTTCTTCCGTATCCGCAAAGCCGAGTACCGTAGCCAGCCTGGCATAGGTAGCCGGGTTGCCGTGCGTAGTGCTCAACCCTCCGCCCGCTGCAATGTTAAAGCCGGCCAGCTTACCATTTTCCACAATAGCGATAAGGCCAATATCATTTGTCAGCACATCCACATCATTATTCGGCGGTATGGCGATGGCAATTTTAAATTTCCGTGGCAGATACCGATCCTGGTACAGCGGATCTTCTTCTGTTTTTTCCGACAACTGCTCTTCGTCCAGCCATATTTCATAATAGGCCCTGGTTTTAGGCAGGCCCAGCGTACTGATTTTACCGGCAAAAGCAAATACCTGCTCATGCACCGGTGAGGCAGCCGGGTGGGCGGTGCACATCACATTCCTGTTTACATCACCGCAGGCAGCAATAGAGTCAAGCTGCAGCGTATTAAATGCTTTAATCGTTGGTTTTACGGATCGCTTCAATATACCATGAAGCTGCACGGTTTGCCTGGTAGTGATTTTAATAGTGCCGGTGGAATGCTCCCCTGCTATATGGTGCAGCCCCACCCATTGCTCCGGTGTTAAAAATCCTCCCGGCAACCGCAACCTGATCATAAAGGAATAAAGCCACTCCAGTTTTTTGGCGCTGCGTTCCTCCCGGCGATCACGATCATCCTGCTGGTACATACCATGAAATTTAACCAGGGACTGGTCATCTTCCCGTATAGCACCAGTAATATCATCCTGCAGGCTTTCCCTGAGCGTACCGCGCAACCCGTTGCTGGCAACTTTAATCTTTTCAACCGGGGATAATGACTGCTGTTCTTTTTTCACAACAATTGTTTAATCGGTTTTGGCTTAATAAACATCTTTATGATAACGCCCTTCGTTTTGCAGCTCTTCAATGTATTGTTGGGCTTCTTCAGCCGTTTTGCGGCCCTGCTGCTGAATGATTGCCAGCAGCGCCTCTTCCACATCCCGGCCCATCGGTTCCTTTGCCCCGCATACATACAGCGCTGCCCCATCCTCCAGCCACTCAAAAAACGCTGCTGCCTGCTGCCGCATCCGGTGCTGCACATATATTTTTTCTTCCTGGTCGCGGGAAAAAGCAAGGCTTAGCCTTGTCAGCACACCGGTCTGTACGTATTCCTGTATTTCGGTCTGGTATAAAAAATCAGTAACAAAATGCTGCTCCCCGAAAAACAGCCAGTTGCGCCCATCGCTTCCATTTGCATTACGCTCTGACAGGAATGAACGGAAAGGCGCAATGCCTGTGCCCGGCCCGATCATAATTACATCCTGTGACCCATCGTCCGGCAGCCGGAAATTTTTATTTTTATGTATATAAAAATTAAGTACAGAACCAGCAGGCTTATCCCCTAAAAACTCACTGCATAACCCAAAGCGCTGCTCATCTTCTGCTAAAAAGCTGTTGCGGGAAACAGTGATATGCACTTCACTATCACCATGTGCCACCGGAGAAGAAGAGATAGAGTATAATCTTGGTGCTATCGGTGTCAGCAGCTTCACTACATCTGTAAATTGTTCTTTATCCGCCAGTGGGTATATCCTCAACAGATCCTCCAGATCCATACGGATATCCGGTATTTGCTGGTTGGCAATTGCCGCATATTGCTTTACAATAGCAGCCGGTAAATAACAAATATTCAGGTGCTGCGCCAGCAAAACAGAAAGGGGTGCTGTTGCCCTGGCAGTTGCTACTTCATCTTTACCATTTGCCCTCGTAAGTGATAAGATACGATCCACTACTTCTTTCCTGTTGACAGGCACCACACCCAGGGCATCGCCGGGCAGGTATTCCACCGGCTCATCTGCTGCTATTTCAATATGCCAGGTTTCTTTGGCAGAGCCGCGATCATTCAGGTTGATATTGGCCAGGATTTTTCCTTCATACAATTTTTTCTCCCGTACCGGAGCTTTAGCCCCGGTTGCTTTTGCGGGTTTCTCCCCTGCGGCGGCATCTTCCTGCTGCAATCTATCCAATAGCTCTTCAAACCAGGCTTCTGCATCAGCTTCATAATCCACATCACATTTCTGAGAAGGAATAAAAGGCGCCGCACCTAATGCACGGAGCCGTACGTCCACATCCTCTCCCGTTTTGCAAAAGAACGGATAGGACGAATCACCCAAAGCCAGCACACTGTATTTCATCCGGGAAAGAGAAAGCTCCTGCTGGTGGATATGATCGTAAAATTTCTTTGCCGTTACCGGTGGCTCCCCTTCGCCTTGTGTGCTGACCACTACAAAAAAATATTCCTCTTTCTCCAGGTCTGTCAGCCGGTACTGATCCAGCCCTGAAAGTTTGATGGCAATTCCTTTTTTCTTTCCGGCAGCAGCAAGTTGTGTGGCCAGTCTTTTTGCATTGCCCGTTTCGGTGCCGTATACCAGTGTTATTTTTTTTGCCGTCATTGCAGCAGCCCCGGTCATTCTTTCTTTCCGGGCAGCATTTGCCACTATGCCGGATAAATAGCCATTTATCCAGATCAGTTCTTCCGGCGTGGAAGACTGTACCAACTCCAGCAATGTTTTCAGCTTCGGCTCTTTCAGCATACTACATTTATATCACCTTTTTCTGAAAGGCATCTAAGGGTTCAAAATATTGTTCATGACTGTTGCTGTTGCGCAGCCAGGCAAACTGCTCATGCAGCACCACCACTTTACCCACAATCAGCAACGAGGGAGAAACAAACTCTTTGTCGCCCAGTTCCTGCTTATACTGGTTGATATTGCATACATGCACATTTTGCAGGCGGGTAGTGGCCTGCTCCACCACGGCCAGGTATTTGTCGGAAGTAATGCCATTGTTTCGCAGGTTTTCCACAATGTCATCAAGCGTGCCCGATGACATATAAAACACCAGCGTGTCATCTGTGGCGGCCAGCTCCCGCCAGTAGCTTTCCGGCAGCATATCTGTTTTATAAAAAGTAAGGAACCGTACAGCATTCGCATAATTCCTTGCGGTAAGCGGAATGCCTGTATAGGCAGCAGCGCCCAGTGCAGCAGAAATACCGGGTACGATCTCATACGGGATATTATTCTCCACCAGCGCCTGCAGTTCATCCAGCACATTGGCAAATACAGATACGTCGCCGCCTTTCAGCCTTACCACTGTTTTTCCCTCCCGGCTGTAGTCAATCATCATCTGGTTGATTTTTTTCTGGGGCGTGGACAAGCCATACCGGCCCTGCTTCCCCACACAAATCACCTGCGCACGGGGCGGCACGTATTCATTCAGCAACTCATGGCTTACCAGCCGGTCTGTCAGCACCACATCAGCTTTTTGCAGCCATTTTACCGCCTTTACCGTTATTAGTTCCGGATCACCGGGGCCGGCGCCGGCCAGTATTACTTTTCCATTTAAATGCAGTCGGTTCATACAGTCTACTTTTTTAGTAGAGAATTAATATAAAAAAATTTATTGCAGCAGCACAGCGGCTACCGTGCCGTTGCTTGTTTCATCCACCAGCACAGCGCTTCCGGTACCCGGCAGCTTCTCATACGGATCGTATACCAGCGGCGAAGCGGTTTTGATCACAGCTTTTACTATTTCATTCAGCTTTACACTGCCCCCGGCATCCTGCTGCTGCAGGGTGTTTACATCCAGTCGGTATTTTATGTCTTTCACAATAGTCCTTACCAGCCGGCTGTTGTGCTGTAAATAATATTTATTTCCCGGCTGCAATGGTTTATCATCCATCCAGCACAACGTCACTTCCAGCTCATTGCTGACCAAAGGCAGGTCGCCTGATTTGACAATCGTATCTCCCCTGCTGATATCAATATCGTCAGCCAGGTGGATCACAGCCGGCTGTTGTGAAAATGCTTCTCCTGCCTCCTTTCCATTTACTTCTATCGCTGTAATGACAGAGGTGGCGCCTGCAGGCAAAACAGTAACCGCATCCCCTTTTTTATAAACACCGCTGATGATCTTCCCGGCATAGCCGCGGTAGTCATGCAGATCGGCCGTCTGCGGCCGGATGACCAACTGCACCTGGAAGCGGGCATTGGCCGCATTATTATCGTTTACTATCTCCGCCTCTTCCAGGAAAGCGAGCAACGGCTTTCCTTCATACCAGGGCATCTGCGCTGAACTATCTACAATATTGTCCCCGTTCAGAGCGCTGATAGGGATATAAGTGACATCAGTGAGGCCTAACTGTTTTGCGATCTCAGCATAGTCAATTACAATATTGTTGAACACATCCTCCGCATATTCCACCAAATCCATTTTATTGATAGCCACCACCACCTGCGGTATGCGCAGCAGCGAAGCGATGATGGAGTGGCGGCGTGTTTGCTCCGCCACACCCTGCCTGGCATCCACCAGGATGATGATAAGTGAAGCGTTGGATGCACCGGTGATCATATTGCGGGTATACTGTACATGGCCGGGCGCATCGGCAATAATGAATTTTCTTTTGTTAGTGGTAAAATAACGGTAAGCCACATCAATGGTAATGCCCTGCTCCCTTTCCGCACGCAGGCCATCCGTCAGCAATGCCAGGTCAATAGCACCGGCCTGCTTATTTTTCGATTGCTTTTCCAATGCTTCCAGTTGGTCAGCCATAATGTTTTTACTATCATACAGCAGCCTGCCGATCAATGTGCTCTTACCATCATCCACACTGCCCGCTGTTATAAATCGCAACAAATCCATATCTTAACTTGCTGTTTTAAGTTTATAAATTGTACGGTTAGAAATAACCGTTCTTTTTCCGGTCTTCCATAGCCGCTTCCGTCACTTTATCGTCTATCCTTGTTTCTCCTCTTTCGCTGATGCGTGCCGTGATGATTTCACTGATCACCTCATCCAGCGTGGATGCAGACGACTCCACGGCTGCCGTACAGGTCATATCACCTACCGTGCGGTAACGCACTTTTTTTCTTATTACTTCATCTGTATCGTCAATCTGTACAAACGGTGAAACAGCAACCAACTGGTTATCGTGCACAATCACTTCCCGCTCATGTGCAAAATAGATAGCAGGCAGTGCAATATTTTCCCGGCGGATATAATTCCATACATCCAGCTCTGTCCAGTTGCTGATCGGGAAAGCCCTTACATTTTCTCCTTTGTGAATGCGCCCGTTGAAAATATTCCACAGTTCCGGGCGCTGCAACTTGGGGTTCCACTGGCCAAATTCATCCCTCACAGAAAATATGCGCTCTTTGGCCCTTGCCTTTTCTTCATCCCTGCGGGCCCCGCCTATGCAGGCATCAAAACCAAATTCTTCAATGGTATCGAGCAGCGTGTATGTTTGCAGCCAGTTGCGGCTTGCAAATTTTCCTTTCGGCTCTGTCAGGCTCCGCTGCCGGATGGTATCTTCCACTTTCCGCACCACGAGATTGGCCTGTATCCGCTGTGCCAGCTCATCACGGTAAGCAAGTGCTTCCGGGAAATTGTGACCTGTATCAATATGTACTAACGGAAAAGGGATTTTGCCGGGGGCAAATGCCTTTAATGCTAAGTGCACCAGCGTAATTGAATCCTTGCCACCGCTGAACAGCAGGGCCGGCTTTTCAAACTGGGCGGCCACTTCCCGAAAGATATAAATGCTCTCCGCTTCCAGTTGATCGAGATAATCTAAATAATACTTGCTCATGTCCGTCTCACTTTTGTTCTGCAAAATTTTTGACAGCGGCTGTACCATGCAGCCCGCATTCCTTATGTGATGTTTCCCACCACCAGCGGCCGGCACGGGCATCTTCACCCGGCTCTATGGCCCGCGTACAGGGAGCGCAGCCTATGCTGATATACCCTTTATCATGCAGCGGGTTCCAGGGCACATTATTTTCCTTTAAGTAATGCATCACTTCTTCATAAGTCCAGCTGATAAGCGGATTGAACTTATACAATTGCCTTGTATCATCCCACTCTATCACTGGCATGTGCTGCCTGTTGCCTGATTGCTCCGCACGCAGCCCCGTCATCCACACTTTTACGCCGGCCAGCGCCCGGTTCAGCGGCTTTACTTTGCGCACATAGCAGCAGTCTTTCCTGTTCTGTACAGATTCATAAAAGCCATTAATGCCTTTTTCCCTCACATATTCCTCCACATCTGCCGCTTCCGGAAAGTATACTTCCATATTTTTTTTATACCGGGCATTGGTGCGCTCCAGCAATTCATAAGTTTCTGCAAAGAGCCGGCCGGTATCTAATGTAAAAATCCTTACCGGCAAATTGTTGCGGTATATCGCATCGGTAATCACCTGGTCTTCCTGCCCCAGTGATGAGGAAAAACTCACCTGCCCCGGAAACAAATCAGCCACTGCCGCTATAGCAAGCGGCAGCGGCTTATCCTGTATTACTTTTAAAAGTGCTGCTGCTTCAATCATAGATCAGGCTGCGGCGTATAGCGCAGGTAAGGCTTTACCACTTTTACGCCTTTGGAAAATTTCTTAATAGCATCTTCAGTAGATACAGCAGGCACCACTATCACATCCTCCCCCTGCTTCCAGTCTGCCGGGGTGGCCACGCTGTAGTTAGCTGTAAGCTGCAGGGAGTCAATTACCCGCAATACTTCTGTAAAATTGCGCCCGGTGGAAGCCGGGTAAGTGATAATAAGCTTGACCACTTTATCCGGCCCGATCACAAACAATGACCGCACGGTAGCGGTGGCAGATGCGTTGGGGTGTATCATGTCATACAGTGTGGCCACTGTCCTGTCCGGATCGGCAATTACCGGGAAGTTAACGGTAGTGTTCTGTGTTTCATTGATATCTTTAATCCAGCCCTCATGCTTATCCAGCGGATCCACGCTTACGGCCAGCACTTTCACATTGCGTTTGGCAAACTCTTCTCCCAGCAAAGCCGTTTTTCCCAGTTCGGTGGTACATACCGGCGTATAGTCAGCAGGGTGCGAAAAAAGCACTCCCCAGCCATCACCCAGGTATTCATATAAATCGATTTCTCCAACAGATGTCTTTGCCTGAAAATTGGGGGCCTGATCCCCGAGACGTAACGCCATAATAATTGGTTTTAAGGATGACAAAAATAAGCTCAATATAATACCCTACCAAATAAGTAGACTTAATTTATAAAAAATTACGCTAACGGTTGTTTTAAAGAAATTTACAGGAGCAGATCCCGGAGGGTGCGGTTTTCCACGATATTCAGTGTGGCATCCCGCACTTCCACCATCATATCGTGCAGGCCGCAGTGGTTTTCATTGCAGTTTTTGCAACGCTCATAAAAATAGAGGCTGACACAGGGCAGCATGGCAATAGGGCCGTTTACAAGGCGGATAACAGTAGCCACCTTAATTTTTTCCGGCGGCTGCTTCAGGAAATAGCCGCCCCCTTTCCCCTTTTTACTGTCCAGTATATTTGCTTTCTTCAGCTCCAGCAAAATATTTTCCAGGAACTTCAGGGGGATTTTTTTCTTTTTAGCGATTTCGGATATCAAAACGGGCCCGTCATTGAACTTTTCGCTGAGGTAAGTCAGCGCCTTGAAGGCATATTGTGATTTTTTGGAGAGCATAGTTTATTTCAGCAATTCCAGTTGATAATGAATATCCGAATTTTTGCGCAGCATAGCGGCCACACCACAATATTTTTCTAAAGAAAGCTCTATCGCCTTTCTTACCTTATCCTCATTTTCTGCTGCTGTACGGATACGGTAAAAAAGATGAATATCTTTAAACACTTTGGGGTTCTCTTCTGTTTGCTCTGCTTCCGCTTCAATGATCAGGTCGGTGTATTCCACTCTCATTTTGGTAAGTATATCCACCACATCTATACCTGTGCAGCCGGCCAGGCCGGTCAGCAGCAGCGATTTTGGCCCCGGGCCGCTTACCCGGTCGCCGTCTATGGCTGTGGTGGTATTTTCAAACAAGCTGTCAAACTCATGCCCTTTTTTCCAGTTTACCTGTACTTTCATATATCCTCCGGTTGATGTTTCTGATTTTGTAATACGTTTTTTGTAGTCCACTTCACCTGCTTCTCAAAAGCGTGCTGCCGCTCCGGGCAATTTTGCTTATTGCAAATATGGCATTGAAATGCTAAACAGCCATCGGAATGCACAAACAGCTCTACTGTTTCCCCAAACTTTCCCCGCACCAGCGCTGCCAGCGCATCAATTTCCCGGTGGGCCTCATGCACATTCAGAAACCAGGGCACGGTGAGGTGGCAATCCACGTGCAGCACTGATCCATATTTTATCACCCGCAGGTTATGCAAATCTACCCAGTTTTCCCGGCGATTTTGATCCAGGAAGAAAATCATTTCTGTCAGCAGACGGCTGTCCGCCTCATCCATAATGCCTGCCACGGACTGCCGCAGTATACCATAGCCGGATATAATGATGATAATGGCAAAAATAACCGCCACCGCCCCATCAATCCAGGCTATGCCGGTGAGTAGTATGAGCGCCAGGCCGGCGATAATGCCGAGGGTGGACAGCGTATCGGTCTGCAGATGGCGGCCACTGGCAATAAGCAGCAGGGAATCATTTTTCTTCCCGGTCCTTATGCAGCTATACCCAACGAGAAAATTGACAACAGCCGTCGCACTGATCAGCCACAGGCCTGTATCGAGCCGGTGCAGCGGAGCCGGGCTGTACAACTGCATGATGCCTTTGTACAGAATAATGACACCGGCAACGGCAATAAGCGTACCCTCAACAGCCGACGAAAGAAACTCTGCTTTACCATGCCCGTACGGATGATCCTTATCCCGCGGTTTGGCTGCCACATAAAGGCTGTACAGGCCCAGCAGACCGGCCACTACATTGACGATGCTTTCCAGCGCATCTGTCAGCACGGCCACCGACCGGGTAAAATACCAGGCAGTGAATTTGACCAGCAGGAGAAGCACTGATATTATCGCCACCCGGCGCTGCACCCGCAGGTTTTGCCGGGCCTTTGCAGAACGTTCACTGTTTTTTTGCAAGCGTTTTTAAAAAAAGTAAACCTGAATATACGTGTTTATCCTGCAAGCGATTCGTAACGCTTTTGCACATATTCCCAGTTTACCACGCTCCACCAGGCATTAATATAATCAGGGCGCTTGTTCTGGTAGCGCAGGTAGTAGGCGTGCTCCCACACATCCAGCCCCAGCAGCGGTATGCCTTTTATTTCGCTTACGTCCATCAGGGGGTTATCCTGGTTGGGTGTGGAGCCGATGCGCAGCTTTTTGTCACGGTCAAGCACCAGCCAGGCCCAGCCGCTCCCAAAGCGGTTTTTACCGGCATCGGCATATTGATTTTTAAAGCTGTCAAAGGAACCAAAGCTCTCTTCAAGGGCTGTAAGCAGCCGCCCGGCAGGCTTGCCCCCGCCATCAGGCGATAAGCTCTTCCAGAATAATTCATGGTTGTAGTGCCCGCCGCCGTTATTGCGCATTTTAGCGGAGTATTTTGAAATTTTTGCCAGCACATCTTCCAGCGGCTTGCTCATGTCCACCCCTTCATTCTTAGCCGCATCCTGCAGGTTGGTGGCATAGGATGCCGCATGCCTGGTATAATGAATTTCCATCGTCAGGCCATCAATAGCCCTGTCGAGACTGATGTACGAATAAGGCAGCGGATCCTGCGAAAAGCCGGTACGCAGTACGGAGCTGCCTGTATTGCGCAGCACATTGCAGGAAGAAAGTAAAGAGCCCGCCACACCTGAGGCAATGGCCATACCTGCAATAGTTTTAGCGGAATCAGCAAGAAATACACGTCGGGAAAGATCGGTTGTTTTCATTATATATCTTTTTAAATAGTGAACCGGCAAGCGCTATCCGGCCGGCAAAAAAAGAAATTGCACTGGCAGGTATCTTTCACAGGTAATGTATCAATAAAGAGCTTACTCCCGGTCATCTGCAGCGGCAGGCAGCGCCCCGCTTTTCCGGCGAAGGAAAGACCTGACCTTTTTACCCAGCCGGTAGTATGCCTCTTTGTTAAACAGTTGTGAGTCGTGCATGGCCTTGTAAGTAAGAAAAAAACCTATGGGCAGCAGGATAAAGGCCGACAGCCACATACCGGAAAACGGGGTCAGGGAGTTTTCTTTGGCAAATTTTTCTCCCAGCGTGGTGGAAAAATAAAAGACCATAAAAAAGCTGATAGCCGCAATAAGCGGTGTGCCCAGCCCTCCTTTCCGGATGATAGACCCGAGCGGCGCCCCGATGAGAAACAGTAAAAGACAGGCGGCCGATAATACCAGCTTGCGGTGCCACTCTATCTTGTGCCTGCGCAGGCTTTTTTCCTTATCCTCAATATTGGTGCGTGATATGGCCAGTGATGATGACAGCGAGCTGGCCTGGCTGATGGCCGATTGCTCTACCGATGACCTCAGCGAATCGGGAATCAGCTCATCTACCGAGCCGGCTGCCAGGAATGCAGTATCTGCTGCTGCCCTGCCGGAAGAAGTGCTGTCTAAAAATTTTGTAAACTGGAACACATGCTGAAACTGGTTTTCACCAAGCTGTGTCCGCAGCCTGTTTCTTTCCTTCGTTATTGAGTCCATGGCCGCATTGAGCTGGCGCATGCTGAATACTTTTTCGCTGTTGCGGTTGACACTATCAGGGGTTTGGTTAAATACAAAGGCGCTGAGGTCAAACTGCTTTTTATATTCTTTAAATCCCAGGCGGATAAAATCAGTTTTTGCATTGGCGGAGTAATTATTCTCCCCTCTTTCCTGGTAGCGCCAGCCATCATGCAGGTTAAATTCCAGGTAGCGCTTATCAGCCGTTACCCGCATCACACCGCTGCGGGCCGTGATGAAGTTGTCCTGTAGCTGATTGGCCTGTTCGTACACGATCACATCACGTATAATGCTGTCAGATTCTTTTTCGCCCACTTTAATGGCAAAACCATTGAGCCGGTCAAAGAATACACCTTCGCGGATGTCAAAGGCAGGTTTGGCAAATACAATATCATTGAGCAGCGTACGTGATTTGAGCCAGGCCACCGGTATTACATAATTAGAAAATAAAAATGCCACACCGCTGATCAGCACGGCGATAATAAATAATGGCCGCATAAAGCGAAGCAAAGAAATACCTGCCGACTTGATAGCCACCAGTTCAAAGCTTTCGCCAAGATTGCCAAACGTCATCAATGAAGAAAGAAGCACAGCCAGCGGCAGAGCCAGCGGCACCAGCACAGCACTCTGGTACCAGATAAATTTCAGGATAATACCTGCATCGAGCCCTTTGCCCACAAAATCATCAATCCACAACCAGAAAAACTGCATAATCAGCACCAGCAGGGTAATGAAAAATGTAGCTATAAACGGGCCGATAAAGGCTTTGGAGATTAGCTTGTCTAACTTCTTGAACACGTATCTTTAACGTTATGGATGATATAGCAAATGTACGGCTTTCGGCAGAGGAAGCAGAACTGGTGAGGCGGGGTGATTGGATTTTGACAAAAAATAACATCCTGCGCAAAGCAGATGCATTGCTGGGTGCTGTACAGGAACAGCAGGCCGCCATACTTGCATCCTACCAGCACCGGTTACCCTTTAGCCATACGGCTTATTCACCCAAGCTGTCCCGTGGCGAAAATTATAAAGGCCTGCCGTACCGGGTGCTGGACTATCCCCGCCTGTTTGAGCAGGAAAATATTTTTGCTGTCCGCAGCATCTTCTGGTGGGGTCATTTTTTCAGCAGCACACTGCTGCTTTCGGGCCTGTACCAACAGCAATATGCAGGCCCTGTCAGCAAAGCATATAACCTGTGGGCGGAAAACGATTATTACTTATGCACCCATCCTGACTCACCCTGGGAGCATCATTTTGAAAGCGATAATTATACTGCCATAAAAGCAATAACCCCTGCCCGATGGGAAGAGGTTATTGCGCAAAAATCATTTATCAAAATAGCAAAACGATTTGATCTGGCGAAGTGGGATGAATGCCCCGGCTTATTGCAGGAGTCATTCAGACTGTACCTTACGGTGCTTGCCGGTTAGTTTCCCAGCCGGTGCAGCAGGTCTTTTACCTGGTGATCCCAGAGCAGGCTCTGGTCTTTAATGTCCTTCTTTTCGGCAAAGTCTTTTACCACCAGTATCGTCTGGTTGGTAATCTCTGATTTTTCGATGCCAAATTCAAAATATTCTCCTTTAGGTGAATCCAGCCAACGGAAACGGATCATTTTGTCGGGATCGCTTTCCAGCACTTCGGCTTTGTCAAAAGAGCCGTTCCATCCAAAGTAAAATACATTATCCCTTTCATCCACTTTATCGGCAAACCACTCACCGAGGCCGGCCGGAGTGGAGAGAAATTCATATAAAATAGAAGGTGAACATCTCACAGGAAACTCCAAAGTATACAATTGCTTACTCATCTTTATTGGGTAATGGTTCTGTCCATAGCTGCAATAATAAAAAAATAATGGTCGTGTCAAAATTATTTCGGACTTATTTTTCCTCTTTTTTAAAACCCTTAAAATAAAACCCTTATATGATGCGTTAAAAGAAAGCAAAGAATTTTTGGCGCATAAGAGCCGAAACGTTAAATTGCTTTGAGATCCAATTTGTTCTGATATCCGAGGGAAAACCGTGCGGGTGTATTTAAAGGCATATACAGACCAAAACTTTTAGATTCAATAACCTTCAAATAACCCTTTTAAAACCAAACCTATGAGCATGCGTCAGCTTAAGATCACGAAATCTATTACGAATCGTGAGTCGCAGAGCCTTGAAAAATACCTGCAGGAAATTGGCAAGGTAGAGCTTATTACCCCCGAAGAAGAAGTCCGCCTTGCCGCCCTTATCCGCCAGGGAGACCAGCGCTCACTGGAACGCCTCACCAAAGCCAATCTCCGTTTCGTTGTTTCCGTTGCCAAGCAGTATCAAAACCAGGGTCTGTCATTGCCCGACCTGATCAACGAGGGTAACCTTGGACTGATCAAAGCTGCACAGCGCTTTGACGAAACCCGCGGCTTTAAATTTATTTCCTACGCCGTATGGTGGATACGCCAGAGCATTTTGCAGGCGCTGGCCGAGCAGTCCCGGATTGTACGCCTGCCGCTCAACAAAGTGGGGCTGACCAACCGGATCCAAAAAGCCTTCTCCACCCTGGAGCAGCAGTTTGAA
>DAOLFO010000052.1:0-13953 GCA_035326305.1 Chitinophagaceae bacterium | reverse complement strand
GCAGGCAGTGGCAAAATATGCTGCCATGCCGGTATTGAAAGGCATGCCGCGCAATCCCGTACTGCAGGTGGCTGTTTCTGTGCCGGCCGGGTATGGTATGCAACAGTACCGTGCAGCGCAGTGCCGGATAAGCCCGGATATCATAAATGACATTGCGCAGGTGGATGTGTTTGTCACAGGTGCAGGCCCGTTTTCTGCCGACAGCCTGCTTGCAAGTGTACAACCTGCTGCAAATATGCGCATCCCTTTTTCGCTGCAGGCACGGCCGGGTGTACAGTTTATCTGGTTCAGCATAGTGCTGAAGCCAACGGCCGGCATAGATGAAAAATTATTATTTGAATGTATCAGCCTCGAACCGGATAACGGAAAGAACCTGCCGGTGATACAGAAAGAAAAACGAAAAGAGTTGCGTACCGGCATTGCTGTACGCAGGAAAGATGATGACCAGGTACATACTTACCGCATTCCCGGCATTGTGCAGACAGATAAGGGTACGCTGATAGCCGTATATGATATCCGTTATCTGAATACCCGCGACCTGCCGGGGCATATTGATGCGGGCATGAGCCGCAGCACGGATAATGGCAAAACATGGGAGCCAATGAAAATCATTATGGACATGGGCGCCCCGCATGAAAATAATGGCGTGGGTGACCCGGCCATTCTCTTTGACCCCCATACAAAGAAAATATGGGTGGCAGCACTCTGGAGCAAAGGCAACCGCTCTATTGCCGGCTCAAAGCCCGGCATATCGTCGGATACCACGGGGCAGTTTGTATTAGTGAGCAGTGATGATGATGGCCTTAGCTGGTCAGCACCTTATACCATCACACCACAGGTGAAAAAGCCGGGATGGCATTTATTTTTCAATGGCCCGGGCAGCGGTATTGCAATGCAGGATGGAAAGCTGGTGTTTGCTGCACAATACTGGGACGAAAAACGAATGCCTTGGTCCACCATTATCTACAGTGATGACCAGGGAAGAAGCTGGAAAGGAAATATTCACGGGCCAAAATCAAACACCACCGAAAGCCAGGTGGTGGAAACTGTACCGGGCACCCTGATGCTGAATATGCGGGACAACCGCGGCGGCTATCGCAGTGTGGCTACCACCAGCGATATGGGGCAGACATGGACAGAGCATACCACTTCTTACCAGGCATTGCCTGACCCGGTATGTATGGGCAGCATCATCAAAGCAAAGGTGAACGTAAAAGGGAAGCTGCGGGAAGTGCTTTTCTTCAGCAATCCCAATACCAGCTCCGGCCGGTATAATATAACGGTAAAAGCCAGCCTGGACAATGGAGCCACCTGGCTGCCGGCTCACCAGTTGCTGGTAGATGAAAGAGAGTGCTATGGCTATTCATCGCTTACTGCAATAGATGATAAAACAATTGGCCTGCTGTATGAAGGAGTCCGTGATCTGTATTTTGTAAAAATTCCTGTAGCAGATATCATAAAATAAAAGGCATGGCGTATACCCGTGAAGAGCTGAAAACGCTGGAAAGCTTTTACCGGCGGCAGTTGCTGGAAGATACTGTCCCGTTCTGGTTTCCCCGGTCTTATGACAGGGAGTGGGGTGGCTTTTTATTAATGAGAGATGCTGACGGCTCATTGATTGATGATGATAAAGCGGTTTGGATACAGGGCAGGGCCACCTGGCTGCTATCAATCCTGTACAGCACTGTAGAAAAAAAACAGGAATGGCTCGATGGGGCAAAGCTGGGTTATGATTTTCTGAATAAATATTGCTTTGATGCGGATGGCCGGATGTTTTTTCATGTTGCAAGGGACGGAAGCCCCATTCGTAAAAGAAGATATTTTTTTTCCGAAACATTTTATGTGATCGCTGCCGCTGCATACGCACAGGCAAGCGGTGATGAAAAGGCGGCGCAGCAGGCAAGAGAAGTGTTTGGCCGGTGCATAGCTTATGCAAGCGGGGAAGAAAAGCTGGTGCCCAAGTATACGGCCACCCGCACATCCAAAGGGATTGGTGTGCCCATGATCATGATAAACACGGCACAGCAGTTGAGGCAAACAATTGGCGATCCCCGCTGCGACGAATGGATTGCAGCCTGGATAAATGAAATAGAAAAAGATTTTGTAAAAGATGATATCCGCTGTGTAATGGAGCAGGTGGCGCCCGGCGGCGGCATTATTGATCATATTGACGGGCGCACCCTCAATCCCGGCCATGCGATTGAAGGGGCATGGTTTATACTGCACGAAGCAAAATACCGCAATAATGATCCGCACCTCATGGAGCTGGGCTGCAAAATGCTGGACTATATGTGGGAACGCGGATGGGATAACCGGCATGGCGGCATTTTATATTTCCGGGATGTATACAACAGGCCGGTGCAGGAGTACTGGCAGGACATGAAATTCTGGTGGCCGCACAATGAAACGATTATTGCCACGCTGATGGCTTATCTCATTACAGGCAATGATAAATATGCAGAATGGCACAGGCTGGTGCATGATTATGCTTATACGCATTTTCATGACAGGCAGCATGGGGAATGGTACGGCTACCTGCACCGGGATGGCACCATAGCGCAAGCAGCAAAAGGCAATTTGTTCAAAGGGCCGTTTCACCTGCCACGGCAGGAGTGGTACTGTACACAATTGCTGAGAGAGCACCTGGATAAATAGCGGTGCAGCCACATCCCCGGCCTGGTTGCTGCTTCAGCACTTTGCGGTTTTTTGCGGCAGCCCGTGTTAAGTTTTTTGAGCGCAACACGGTATAACTTATATTTTTGGAAATGTTCTTTCGTCAAAATAAGCGCCTGGCCTGGCTGGTAGCAGGAGTATTATTCTCAGCATTATGGGCTTCTGCCTCCACTGCCACAAAGATTGGCCTTACCGTGGCACAGCCGATGACCATTGCTATTGTCCGCTTTTGTATGGCTGCCATTATTATGCTCTTTATTGCCCATGTGGTACAGCGGCAGCGATTGCCGGTGAGCAGGGAGTGGAAGCAGATAGCCATTTACGGATTGCTCAACATTACCATTTACCTCGGCCTTTATGTTGTTGCCATGCAAACGGTGACGGCAGGTATCGGGGCGCTGGCCGTAGCTACCAACCCGGTTTTTATCAGCTTTCTTTCCGTTTTTTTCTTAAAAAAGAAACTGACGGTGCCGGTTATTTTTTCAATTATTATTTGTACTGCCGGGGTGATATGCGCTGCCTGGCCCTTGTTTTCAGAAGCTGTGGTGACTACTAAGGGGCTGCTGATTTTGCTATTCAGTATGCTTTCCTATTCAGTAGCGGCTATCTATTTTTCATCCCGCCAGTGGAGCGGGCTTTCTTTATTTACTATTAATGGATGGCAGACAGCATTGGGCTGCTTATTCCTGTTGCCGGTGGCATTGATGTATTACAAAGCATCTGCCAATCATTTTGACAATACATTTTGGTATGCTGTGGGCTGGCTGGCGATACCGGTTTCTATTTTTGCCGTGCAGCTCTGGCTCTGGCTGCTGCAGGTAAACCCGGTAAGGGCCGGCCTCTGGTTATTTCTATGCCCCCTGTTTGGCTTTGTGTTTGCTGCCTGGTGGATGAAGGATGCCATCAGCATGTATACGGTTGCCGGCGTAGTGCTGGTCACCGGCGGATTATTGTTATCTAAAATAAACAGGAGAAAAAATGAAGTGGTGTTTGATTAGTGTTATTCTTTTTTCCACTGCGGCAACGGCGCAATTGAAGCTGGCAAAGATTTTTACAGACAACATGGTGCTGCAAAGGAACAAGCCTGTAAAAATCACGGGAACGGCTGTGCCCGGCAAAACCATATCAGTATCCTTTGGAAACGAAACAAAGACTGTAGTGGCCGGATCAGATTCATCCTGGATGATTTCATTTAAAAAGCAAAAAGAAAATCTTTCTCCACAAACCATCACTGCCAGGTGCGGTGAAGATAAGCTGGAGATCCGCAATGTGCTGATAGGCGATGTATGGTTGTGCCTCGGGCAAAGCAATATGCAGTGGCCGGTGGAACGGGAAATGCATGCTGTGCAGGCATTGGCCACAGCCAGCCAGCCGCTGCTGCGGTTTTATAATCCTTCTTATGCCGGGGAAAATATTTACAACAGCCCTTTCACTGATTCAGTGGCTGCACGCCTGAATGAGCCTGATTTTTATAAAGGAAGCTGGGAACAAAGTGACAGCCACAGTGTCCGCACTATGAGCGCTGTCGGGTATTACTTTGGAAAAGCCATTCTCCTGTCAGAAAAGATTCCGGTGGGGCTTATTGATCTTTCCATTGGAGGAGCGCCGGCGGAAACCTTTATCCGGCGGGGAGCCCTGCAAAATGACCTGCGATTTTCAGCTAAAGTAAAAAGTGACTGGCTGGAAAATGAAAGCTTGCCCGTATGGATAAGGGAGAGGGGCCGTCAAAACAGAGGTGATAGAAAAAACGGGAATGGTGATGAATGGGGGTGGAATCATGCTTTCAAGCCGGGCTTTGCCTTTACTGCGGGCATACTGCCCCTGCTTTCATTTCCTGTAGCCGGCATTATCTGGTACCAGGGTGAGAGCAATTCGCTGGAAAAAGACCGCGTGGAAGAGTATAATGATTTGCTGGAGCTGATGGTAAACGATTACCGCAGGCAATGGCAGCAGCCTGATATGCCTTTCTACTGGGTGCAGCTCTCCTCGATTGATACAGCAACGTATGCGTCACAATACTGGCCGCAGTTTCGCAATGAGCAACGCTTGTTTTTACAAAAAATTAAAAACGGGGGTATGGCTGTCAGCAGTGATGCGGGGTTAAAAAATGATGTGCATCCGCGAAATAAAAAAATAGTGGGAGAGCGGTTGGCCAGGTGGGCATTGCGCCATACCTATCATCGCCGTGTTACACCTTCCGGGCCGCTGCCGGTACGTGCCAGATGGCGCAATGGTGAGGTGATAGTGAAGTTCAGGTATGGAAAAGGCTTACGCCCTGCTGATGGGGATATGGTGAGGGGATTTTCAATTGACGGAGAGAAAACAGGTAATATTTTTTTTAAAAAAAATAAAGTGATCATACCGGTAAATACAAAACCAGGTTTTATAACGTATGGATGGGCGCCTTTTACTACGGCTAATTTGGTAAATGCCGAAGGCCTTCCTGCTTCCACCTTTAAGATCCCGGTGCGGTAGTGCAGGAAAGTAAAATGGTTTTCCGGATTAGTTACTTTATAAAAATGAACAAATGATGAAATATTTTCTCTTGCTGCTTTCACCGCTGTTCAGCGCCGTGCTTGCTGCTCAGTCCGGGCCTAATATTGTATTGATCATATCTGATGATCACGCTTACCAGGCCATCAGCGCTTATGGCGGCAGGCTGATGCAAACGCCCGGCATTGATCGTATTGCTGCAGAAGGCGTGCGGTTTGATAAGGCGTATGTGACCAATTCCATTTGCGGCCCCAGCCGGGCGGTGATGCTGACGGGCAAGTACAGCCATAAGAATGGATTTAAGGATAATGAAACATCCCGTTTTGATGCTTCGCAAAATTCATTTATCAAAGAGCTGACAAAAAGCGGGTATCAGACAGCATGGATTGGCAAGTATCACCTGGGAGAAAAACCGGAAGGGTTTACCTACTGGCAGCTATTGCCCGGGCAGGGCAGCTACTACAATCCTGATTTCCTGATGATGGATGGCAGCAGGAAAAGAGTGGAAGGATATGTGACGAATGTAGTGGAAGATGCGGCAGAAAGCTGGCTGAGTGGCAGGGATACATCACGGCCGTTTTGTCTTGTCATCGGGCATAAGAATACGCACCGTACCTGGATGCCAGATTTGCAGGATCTGGGAATGTTTGACAATACACATTTTCCATTGCCTGCTAATTTTTATGATGATTATAAGAGCAGGCCTGCTGCAGCCGGGCAGGATATGACGATAGAAAAAACCATGCGGATGGATTATGACCTAAAAATGTTTGCCAGCCGCGAAGAAGCGATGAAGCAGGGAAGCATTGCGCGGATGACAGAAGCGCAAAGAGAAAAGTACCTGGGATACTATGAGGAAATAAATAAAGAGCTGCAAAGCAAGAGCCTTAGCGGCCGTGCATTGACTGAATGGAAATACCAGCGGTATATGCGTGATTATTTAGCGACAGCCGCATCGCTCGACAGGAACATTGGCCGCACACTTGATTATTTAGATAAAAATGGCCTTACCGGCAACACAATTGTCATCTATGTTTCTGACCAGGGGTTTTATATGGGTGAGCATGGCTGGTTTGATAAGCGCTGGATGTATGAGGAATCTTTCCGTACACCGATGGTCATGCGCTATCCGGGCAAAATAGAACCCGGGTCGGTTAATAAAGACATGGTGTTAAACCTTGACATTCCGCCAACCCTGCTGCAGGCCGCAGGAGTGGCCATACCTGCTGACATGCAGGGAGAATCTTTTCTTCCGCTTGTGTCAAATGAAAAGATGGCCGGCAAAAAAGGAAGGAAAGCTATTTACTATCACTATTATGAAAATGGCGAACATGCCGTATCTCCTCACTTCGGCGTCAGCACCGGCCGGTATAAGCTCATCCGGTTTTATAAAAGAACGGAAGGATGGGAACTGTATGATATGAAAAAAGATCCTGCAGAAATGAATAATGTTTACCCTCAAAAAAAGTACAGGGATAAAGTTAAAAAACTGAAAAAGGAACTGCTCCGGCTTATAAGGAAATATGAAGATACAGAAGCGGCAGCGCTGATGGATCAATAAGTTCAGAAAGTTGACATACCGTGGGGCGGCTTACTTTTTCGTAATTTTACAAATTAAAGTCCTTCTTATGGGCGTATGGAGACAACTGGCCGAGTACCTGTACCTGAAAAAAAAGGACCCTGACCGGCCTAAGAGCAAATGGATCGGCTATATGCACGGCATCAACCGCATCAGCCTTTTTATTTTTATTCTTTGCCTGATCATTCTTGCAGTAAAGCTGCTGCGGAAATAATTACCTTCTACTAATCGCGGGAAGTACGATGTATGATGTACGGGAAAGCGATTTGCGAATTTCGATTTAAGATTTACGAATGAGGGGATTGTTGGTCGTTGGCTGGTGTTCGTTGGCCGTCGTCCGCTTCCCTCTTCCAGCCACTTGTCATGCCGGCGAAGGAGGCATCCCGAATTCCGACTGCCGATTCACCATTGCCGATTTGCAAGATGTACGAAATACGATGTACGATGTACGTTACGCCGATTGACGATTGATTTCCCCTTCTCCCTTACTGGTATAAACTAAAAGCTGTTAATCCACGGCTAATAGCTTTTACCGCTAATTGGTTTCTTGTCATTTCCTATTTGGTGCATTTATTATAAAAAATAATACACCCGTTATCTTCATTCTCCTTTCAGAAAAGTATAAATGGCTGTGGCCGCATTTGCCGAAGCATTGCCGTGGCCTCCCAACTTAGTCCATAGCTCAGCATAATCCTGCTTTAATGCTTCCTTTCGTATTTCATCGTGTAGCAGCAGATCCAGCTCTTTGCGCAGGTTGCTTTCATTCAGCTCATCCTGTATCAGCTCTTTTACCACCAGCCTGTCCATGATCAGGTTGACCAGCGAAATATATTTTACCCTGATCACCCTTTTGGCTATCTGGTAGGATATGGAGGATCCTTTGTAGCACACCACTTCCGGTACGCCAAATAAAGCAGTCTCCAGCGTGGCGGTACCCGAAGTGACCAGGGCCGCTTCAGCCTGCAGCAGCAGCTCATACGTCCTGCCGGATACATAGCTTACGTTAGGGTATGCTTTCAGCAGCTCATCATAAAAGCTTTCTTCCAGCCCCGGGGCCTTTGCCACTACAAATTGGTAAGTGGGATAATGCCTGCTCACCGCGAGCATGACGGGTAATTTTTTTATAATCTCCTGCCGGCGGCTGCCGGGCAGCAGCGCAATGACGGGGCTCTCTGAAATTCTCTGATTTTTATTTTCTGATTTTTTTACTTCCGCCACTACCTCTGTCAGCGGGTGACCCACATATTCCACTTCCCAGCTCCATTTGCGTTGATAGTATTCTTTTTCAAAAGGCAGTATGACGAGCATCTTATCAATGCAGGCTTTCATCATCTTCACCCGTCCTTCTTTCCAGGCCCATACCTGCGGGCTGATGTAGTAGATGACTTTTATTCCCTCCTCATGCGCCCATTTGGCTATGCGTAGATTAAAGCCGGGATAGTCTATCAGCACCAGCACATCCGGCCGGTAAGCAGTAATATCCTCTTTGCAGAATTTCAGGTTTTTAAAAATGGTGCGCAGGTTCATCAATACTTCCACGAAGCCCATAAAGGCCAGGTCCCGGTAATGCTTTACCAGCGTGGCTCCGGCCGCTTCCATCTTATCGCCACCCCAGCAGCGGATGGCTGCTTGTGCATCCAGCCGGTATAGTTCCTTTACAAGATTGCTTCCGTGCAAATCACCAGAGGCTTCACCGGCTATGATATAGTATTTCATTACGGTAAAAGTAAAAAGTAAAAAGGAAAAGAAACGGCTGCTTCAGAACGGCAATGGTATGATTCAATGCTATAATGTCACCAGTCTTAATTCAGCAGCTTTAATACCAGGATGCCGATACCATAAACAACGGTAATGAGAAAAATGCCCTTGGCGGTTTTATCCCGGTGCGTATTGATGTAGAGGGTAAACAGTACCACGTTTGCCAGCAGGGAAAGTGAGCCGATAGAAGTGATAAGCCGGTTGGTGCTGAAAACAAGATCGATATATTCCCCCATAGAAAGGCCGCGGAAATCACTGCGTATAAAATAAATGGCTATCAGGCCGATGACCGGGCCGATGAGCCCGAGCAGCAATCCCAGTTGCAGGTTGTCTCTTTTAAAAATCATTTCGTCCAGAGTTTTTCCAGTTTGTCTTTTTGGGCATAGTGGGTCAGGTCAAACTGTACCGGCACCACGCTGACATACCCATTGGCCAGGGCCCATACATCCGTATCTTTTCCTTTATCAAAATTAACGAACTCACCGGTGAGCCAGTAGTACTGATGGCCGTGCGGGTCCTGCCTTACTATAAAATCTTCTTCGTATTTGGCATACGCCTGCCTGCAAATTTTTAATCCCTTCAGGTGGTCGGCAGGCAGCGGGGGTATATTTACATTCAGCACCGTGTGCTTATCCATTTTTGTTGACAGCATATGCTCCACTACCTTGCGGGCATAGGCACGGGCTCCTGCAAAGTCGGCATCAATGCTGTAATCCAGCAGTGAAAAGCCGGCCGAGGGAATGCTTTCAATGGCCGCTTCCACAGCGGCAGACATGGTGCCGGAGTAAATAACGTTGATGCTGTGATTGGCCCCGTGGTTGATACCGCTGAGGCAGAGGTCGGGCTTGCGGTGCAGTATTTTATCCACTGCCAGCTTTACACAGTCAACCGGCGTGCCGGTACAGGCATATGCCTCTATATCCTGGAAGGCACCAATCTTATGCAGGCGCAGCGGCTGCCCGATGGTGATGGCATGCCCCATACCTGATTGTGGCTTATCCGGCGCCACCACTATTATTTTACCTAAATCTTTTACAGCCTCCACTAAGTTGCGGATGCCGGGCGCCGTTACACCATCATCGTTTGTGATCAGGATAACAGGTTTTTCTTTCTTGCTGCGGGCAGTTTTTTTTGCTGCGGCAGGCTTTGCGGACGAAGCCCGGCGTGCCCGGGTTGATTTTTTGGTAGCCATATACCCGGCAAAAGTCTGACTATTTTTTTGATGTGTCAAGCAGGAATTTATTGTGTAAACGGATGAGAGGCCGGCTTTTATTTTTGAAATGACAATATAATTAGTAAATTGCGGCTAAATAAATTAGTCAGCTATGGGTTTAGCCAGTCAAAATATGAAGCACCTGCGCAAGCTGCGCGGATGGACGCAGGAAGAATTTGCCAATAAGCTGCGTATCAAAAGGAGCCTGCTGGGCGCTTATGAAGAAGAAAGGGCAGATCCACGCATTGATGTGCTGGAAGCCGTATGCGATATGTTTAAGCTCACCCTGGATGAAATACTGCGCAAAGACCTGAGCGATAACAAAAGCAACTACCTGGCAAAGCGCCTGGCCATGAAGCTGTCTGCAGGCCGGCCTGATATCCCGTTTGTGCCCATCAAAGCTGCTGCCGGCTACCTGGCCGGGTATGCCGATCCTGATTTCATTGATGAGCTCAATACATTTACGCTGCCCATGCTGTCGGGTGGCAACTACCGTGCTTTTGAGATCATTGGCGACTCCATGCTGCCTACACCCAGCGGCTCCGTGATAGTGGGGGAAAAAGTGGAAAATATTGATGATGTAAAAAATGACAGCGCCTGCATAGTAGTGTCCCGTCACGAAGGGATTGTATATAAGCGCATACAGAAAAACGGGCGCTCCAAAGCAAAATTTACATTGGTGAGCGACAACCCTGTTTACCATCCCTATACTGTAAATGCAGAAGATGTACTGGAAATATGGAAGGCGCAGATGATTTTATCCAGGGCCAACCAGCAGCACCGCTGGGATATGGGGCAGCTTACACAAATCGTCAGCAACCTGCAGGAACAGGTGGTTACATTAAAGAAAAAAATCAACTGATAGAGTTGAGGCACAGCCGGTTCTGTTAAATCCTAACAGATAGTAGTAAGTCTACCGGGATGCTATTATATTTGTACAGGAACGTACTGTATGCTCAGAACGCTAACTTGCTTATCCTTATTTCTTTGTTTTATCCATAGTATTAATGCGCAGGAAAAAACAATCCGGGCGGTAAAGACCGCACAGCCGCCACGCATTGATGGCACGCTGGATGATGCGGCCTGGGCTACCGCGCCTGTTGCCGGCCATTTTATTCAAAACTACCCCAATGCCGGGCAGCCTGCTTCACAGCGTACAGAAGTGCGCCTGCTCTATGATGATAATGCCGTGTATGTGGGCGCTTACCTGTACGATAATCCTGCACTGGTAAGAAGGCAGATTACGGCCCGCGATGAAGAGCAGCAAAAAGACCTTGATTTCTTCTCCGTTTTTTTTGATACCTATCATGACAGCCAGAACGGATTCCAGTTCCTGGTCACATCTGCCAATGTGCAGACGGATGCCCGGCTCAGCCCTTCCTATACGGCGGGCTTTGGGGAGTATGGGGATAAGACATGGGATGCCGTATGGCACAGCCGGGTGGGCATGAAAAGCGATGGCTGGGTGGTGGAAATGCGTATACCTTTTTTCTCCATCCGTTTTTCCAAAGACAGCATACAGAACTGGGGCATACAATTTTTGCGCAGCGTGCGCCGCAATAATGAAAGCAGCTTCTGGAACCCGGTAGACCCGCAGGTAAATGGTTTTGTCAACCAGTTTGGCATACTGCAAAACCTTGTCAACCTGCGGCCACCATTGCGTCTCAGCTTTTCGCCCTATGTATCAGGCGGCGTCAGCCGCATACCCACTGCTGGCGGCCACCGCACCGAATGGCTGAAAAACGGGGGGATGGATGTAAAATACGGCATCAACGAAAGTTTTACGCTGGATGCCACGCTGGTGCCCGATTTTGGCCAGGTCATTTCTGATAATGTGATTAACAACCTTACCCCTTATGAAGTAAGGTTTGTGGACTATCGCCCGTTTTTTACCGAAGGCCCAGAGATATTTAATAAAGCAGGCCTGTTTTACAGCCGGCGCATAGGCGATATCCCTTCCGGCCATTTTGCCGTGCAGCAAATGGCGGATGCTAACCCGGATATGGAAATTATAAAAAACCCGGCCCGTACACAATTGATTAATGCCATCAAACTGTCGGGCCGTACCAGCAAGAAGCTGGGCATCGGTGTATTTAATGCCGTGACAGCGCCAATGCATGCGGTGGTGGAAGATAAAACAACAGGGGAGCGCACCCGTATACAGACGGAGCCGCTGGCTAATTATAATATACTGGTGCTGGACCAGGCGCTCAGGGGCAGATCGTATGTGACGCTTACCAATACCAATGTGCTGAGAAACGGGAGCCATCGTGATGCAAATGTGACGGGGCTCAACTTCAGCCTGTATAATAAGGCAAATGTGTACAATCTGCGTGGCTCCTTTGACTACAGCAAAGTATTTGGCGCCAACCCGTATGACGGGTACGCCGCCTCACTGAAAGCCGGTAAGGTAAGCGGGCTGATACAGTATTTTGCCAGCTCACAGGTGCGCTCATCCGATTACGATCCTACCGACCTGGGCTATATCACTACCGCCAATGAAGTGATCAATAATGCAGAGATAGCCTACCGCCGGTTTACTCCCGGAAAAAATTTTATTAATTACAATTATACGCTGCGGGTTATACACAGCCAGTTGTATAAGCCTGGCAGGTTTAACTATATCAGCTTTGAAGGGGCTGCTTTCTGGATATTCAAAAATTTCTGGGATGTATCGGTAAGCCTGTCTTACCTGCCCGATCAGCATGATTATTATGTGCTGGGCAGGCCGTTTGACAAATATGCCCGCCGTCCGCAATACGGATTTATTGAGTTGGAAGGCAGCACTGACAGCCGCAAGCGTTTATTTGCCAGCTATAATTTTTTGCTGGCCGACTTCTTTAAAAATCCTGAAAAAGAATATTACCGCATCAGCGGGTCGGTACGCTACCGCTTCAGCAACAAGTTTTCGCTGGAGCTTTCGTCCCGCTATGAAACAGAAACCGACTATATCATTTCTGCGGGACGGGATATGGCCAATGAGCCGCGTATGGCTTTTGTGGACTTTAAGGAAAATGAAAGTATTCTTTCCGGCATTTACAATTTTACACCACGCATCAACCTGACGCTGCGTGCCCGCCACTACTGGAGCCATGTGCCGGTAAAACGTGTGGCCTATATAGATGATAAAGGCATGCCGGTATCGCCTGTAGCGGTAACAGGTAATACCATGAATGTAAACTACTTTAATACCGATGCGTTCCTCACCTGGGATTTTCGCTATGGCAGCCGCCTGATTATAGGGTATAAAAACTGGCTGGGTGAAAATGACGGTGTGGACGGCCTGCGCTATAAGCGCTATTTCAATAACCTGGAGCAGCAGTTTCAGTTGCGCCACGGCAATGAAGTGACTGTAAGGTTTATCTACTTCCTGGATTATAACCAACTGCGCCGGAAAAAATAAATCAGGCGTGTAATGGTATCAGCTCTGTTGGGGTGATGGCAATGGCTGTTTCCCCTTTGGCGGGCTGCACCCCATAGCTGCCGGTAAACCGGCTGAAGGCAGGCAGCACACAATGATTTTTTGCAAAATAATAGCAGGGAAACCGCAGGCTTTGCCTTCCTTTTCCCTTCAGTACAATGCCCGGGTGCAGGTGCCCGGAAAAGGCATAGCTGCCCGGTTCCGGCTGAAAATGCCCGTCTGTAACATCATGCAGGAAAACAAACTGGTGGATGCGCAGCATTTGCGGGTGCACGGTGATGTCGGCTTCTTCATACCATTGCTGCAGGAGGATGTCGTGATTTCCTTTTACCAGGTGTACGTCCAGTGAGGAAAAATCTTTCCGCCATTTGCGGAAAAGATCCAGCTCCCGGTTGGCGCTGCTGTGGGTGAGGTCGCCGGCAATGATGAGGCGCTCTGCTTTGAAAAATAAAATCTGGGACAGGAGCCGGTGCAGGTCGTCTTTATAAACTGTTTGCGGGATGCCGATGCCCGATTTGCGAAAATGCCCAGACTTGCCCACATGCAGGTCTGCCACTACCAGGGTTCTTTCTTTTTCCCAGAGCAGGATACGGTGG
The DNA here is from genome assembly GCA_035326305.1 of Chitinophagaceae bacterium. Lineage (GTDB taxonomy): Bacteria > Bacteroidota > Bacteroidia > Chitinophagales > Chitinophagaceae > DAOLFO01. The sequence continues at coordinate 220 of DAOLFO010000052.1, read as the reverse complement.
GTGTTGAGGATAAAATGTTCGCCCAGTATGGTATGCGACAGCAGACTGGTCATGCGGGGTAAAAATAGGATAGAATGGCTTTTACAGGAAACGGAAGGGAAGATATTTTTAAGATGAGGGTATATTTATTTTATAACCGGTTATGCTATTCATATTAAGTAGTATAACCAGTTAACCCCTTTGCGTTCTTTGCGCCTTCTTTGTATTTCTCTTTGCGGTA
>DAOLFO010000051.1:0-13999 GCA_035326305.1 Chitinophagaceae bacterium | reverse complement strand
GCCGCTACTTTACTTCAAAAGTGGCGGTGCTGTACAGTGGTTCCCCTTTTTTGCTCAGCCCCTGCAGCACTACTAAAAAGGTTCCTTTCCGCTCTGAAGCGGGAAAAGAAACAGATTGCGCCTGGCCGGCCTGCACTTTCAGATCCGGTTTCCACAGCAGGGTAGTACGCATATCGGGTATGCGGTTTTCTTTTCCCGGCTCATATTTGGGTATATAAAACTCCCGCTGCATTTGCAGGCCTTCATAGTCAATAGCCACCAGCGAAGGTGCCAGCTCAAAACCGTCAAAGTGCCCCTTGTATGTCTCAAAGCTCACCACACCCGAAAACATTTTTGAGTTAAGGACGTATGCCCTCGGCACTACCCGCAGTAGCTTTACCTTAAGCGGATCGTAGGAAAAAATCTTGTTGGGGTCCGGCAGCGGAACCCCATCCAGCATCACCAGCATATTGGTATTCTGCACCTGCCTGGTCAGCTCATTGTATATGCTCATATACAGCTTACCACTGCGCATGGCTACATTGACAGGCGTTACATATTCCCGCAGCACTTCTTCCATAGTGGTGAAGCGTTTATAATCATCCAGCGGGTAATTAAATTCGCTTTTACCAAAAAAAGGCAGCGTGTCAATCAGTGAAGGCAGCTCAAACTTCCGTATGCTGTCGGGAAAATAAATATTTTGTGACTGCATGGCAATGCTGTGCTCCAGCAATGCAGCCGCATGTATACTATCAAGGCGAAAGGCCGGCAGCACCGTATACGCTTTTTCATCAGAGAAGGGATTAAGAACATCCACCCGGTAGTTGCCGGCATTGGCTACATCAGGCTGCACAATGATTTCTCCGGGGCCATAATAGTCTTTTACTTCAAATCGCACCAGGCCGGTGCTGTCGCTAGTAGCCATGTAGCAACCGAACGGAGAAGATGGTACTGAAAGAAAACAATCGGCACCTGCCACAGGGTTTCCGGTTGTAACATTCACCACACGGCCTGTAATAAAATGACCCTTATACTCAGGCAGCGAAGTAATGGCTGTTTTTGCCTGCGCCTGTGCAAACCGCCTCCAGCCATGCGTCAGCATCAGGTTATCCATCGCTTCTGCCACCCCTGCATCACCGGAGAAATAATACCCCGGCGATTCTATCGTTCCTTTTAACGCGGACGTTAATGAAAGATAGCTTACAATATTATCAGGATCTGCCTGCTGCCAGGGCTCCGCTTTATAAATGCTCACGGAACAGTTTAATGTATCCGCATCCCCTGTGCTGTTAAGCGTCAGCTTCACTTCTTCCTTTGTTTGATAGGCAGCGTTTTCCGGGGTAATATTTACAACAACGCTGCTGTTACCAGACGGATTGAAGTACAGGCGCTCGGCAAGCGGCTTGCCTTCCCTGTCAAACAGTGTAAAATAATTGACGCCCCTGCCCAGCTTTTCTTTCTCCATATAAACAACCAGGTCATTGCCCGGCGTGGGGTTATAACTGCCGGAATGATGCACCCGCCCGCCGTAATGTGCGGCCAGCAATACCTGCCCACCGCCCTGCTGCATACGGGTGGCAATAGTAGCTTTTACCCTCCCATCCTTATTATCAGCAACGCTTAATACGTAGCCGTATGGCTGTGCGGGTGGCAAAGCAGTGTTGCCGGTTTTCCCGGCTCCATCGGTGATAGTGGCCGTGTATGTTTTACCTGCCTCAGCTTTGAACTTAAAATGACCGATGCCAAACCTGGCGGGGCTGAACGACAGCACTTCATTGCCATCATTATCAGTAATCACTCCCCTGGCCTGCAGCCCCATGCCATCTTCGCCGGTAATTTTATATCCCATTTTTGATTCCACTCCTTCTACCAGGTAGCCTCCTTCCGGGAAAAAAGCTATCTCCCATGAAGCAGGTGCGGGGGTAGCCATTACTGCTGCCCGCTCAGCCCGCATGGTATTAACGACTGAAACAGTTTTTTCAAAAAGGAAAGCAGTTCCGGCATTTTTCATCCAGCTTGTGTAGGCGCGGAGCACATACCGGTCTGACTTTACAGTCAATGGCAAATAAAACGATCCGCTCCCCCCGTCTTCATTCAATGCAATCTTTGCCTGCAATACAGGTTCATTATCCCTGCTGAGCAACTCTACATAGGCCACTTTACTTATATTCAGCGGCATGCTGCTGTAGGCATCGGCGCAATATGCCTTAAACCAGATAATCTCCCCGGCGAGGTAAGATTCCTTATCGGTATGTACAAATAATTTCTCCCTGAAAAGATCAGGTGAAGGGTTACCCTTCTGTGCCCCGGCTTTTAAATGAGCAAAGAGAGAAACAAATAATATTAAAAAGAGTATATACGATTGTCTTTTCATGCCTGTTAAGTATTTCTTTCCGGGAGCTTATTACCAGTATACCGGCCTTGTTAATGAAGCACCTCTTCTGCGCACGTCCACGCATATAGGGCCAGAAGCTTTATATTTAACAATAATATCGGGGTTAAATTCAGAAAAAACTGCGTCATATGGTTCCAGCCCACCCCCTCCAAAAGCAAGGTTTATGCTATCAGGATGGTTCATCACCTCGTAATCCTGGCAGGTCTGCCTAAATCCCCATGCCGGCAACTGGGATCTGTTAATAAATATCCGTTTTTCCGTAATGGAGTTGGCGCCAATATACCCGATGACAGGTATGGACGGATCCGTGACACAGGTAATATTGCCCCGTATATCAGTAGGCTGGGGATCAAAGACAGTACCCAAGCTCTCCGTATTCCTTTTCATCATCTGGTAAAATGCATACCCTTTTTTATCCAGGGCATACTGGCGTACCAGTATGCTGTAGCGCACAGCAAGCTTTTCATCCCTGGGAGGAATAAAAGTAAGCGGAGCTTCTGAAATAATATCTGTCTGTAGCTTAGCAGAAGTAGCAGTAAGTATGCTGGTGGAATTATTATACTTCCATCCCTGGTATACCTCTTCAGCAGGCATTATCCTTTCCCTGACAGTTCCGTCTGGCAGGTAAATATAAGAGGCATAGTAATAGGCCCTGACCTCCCAGGTTTCTTCATACTCCCAGCGGTAATAACGGGTGTTGCCGGAAGGATCATGTGTATTGGCATATATTCTCAGCCCTTCATCTTCCAGCTTCCAGCTTATACTGTCTACTTCAGGTGTCACAACTGCCTGTACATACTCAGATACATAATCATATCCCTGGCTGGATATCTTTACCCTGTATTCTTCGCCCATTGAAAGATTCAGGTCTGGAGAATAAAAACGGCCATCCCCCATATTCAACAGCGGCCGCGCAGAGTTATCCCTGCCTTCCACCACAAGAGAAGCACTGGTCTCCGGCCGGAGCAAAAAAGTATCTAATTGTGTGCTGCGGCTCAGCCGGATAGTGGTAGGCCCGTTTGTATTCAATATCCCCTCTGCCACCAGGTAAGAGGTGACAGCGGCATCTATATCCGGCTCATACCTGTCCCTGCAGGAGCTGAGGATCAATCCTGCCAGTAAGCAAAGCCATATAATTTTATTATTACGCATATATCAGAATCGGATATTATAGTTAATAAATGGAATAGCGCTGCCAAAGATGGACAACCTGTACCCGTTTATAGCGCCGCCTTCCGAAATAAAGTATACAGAGTAAGGATTTCTCCGCCCCAGCATATTGTATACGCCTATTGTCCATGAGTTGTGTGTTTTCTGATGTACTTTATGATTGCCTTCAATATTCATGGAAAAATCTGTACGCATATAGTCGGGAATACGATACTGGTTCCTGTCTGAATACAATACCCGTGGTGATCCTGCATAGTAATACCGGCCAATCGGAAGGGTAATAGGGCGGCCGGTGCTGTAGGTAGAGTTCAGCGACAGGCTAAACCGGTGGTTCACCCGGAAGGTGGCCATCACTGTTACATCATGAGGTTTATCATAGTTAGCCGGATAAAACTTGCCATTATTCACCTGCGGGGCGGCATCTTCACCCGTTGACTGCAGCAGCACCCTTGAATATGTATAGCTGATCCAGCCATTCAGCTTACCGCCCGGTTTTTTAATCATCAGTTCAGCTCCATAAGCCTTTCCTCTCGTATTGACCACTTCCCGCTCTATTGCCTGGTTCATTACCAGGTTAGCTCCCGGCGCATAATCCAGGTAATCCTTTATCCGCTTATAATATACCTCCACAGATGTCTCAATGGTATTTGACTTCAGGTTTTTATAAAAGCCAAGTGACACCTGGTCGCCACGCTGCGGCTTGATGTTGGCGTCGCTAAGCTTCCAGATATCAGTGGGCGCAATAGCCGTGGTATTGGACAGCATGTGGATGTACTGCCGCATGGAGTTATAGCCTGCCTTTACTGAAAAGGTATTGGTAAGCGCATACCTGACAGAAAACCTGAACTCGGGAGCATGATATGTTTTTATAAATTTACCCGAAGCATACTCTTTTACATCTGTGACATTATCCTCGCTCCTTGGAAGCCCGGGGGCGTAGTAGGAAACCGTTTTAGGGCCCAGGAAATTATATACTACATAGCGCAAACCGGTATTGAAGGAGATTTTATTGCTGGGATTGAAGCGGTGTGAGAGATAAAGATGGCTTTCCAGTCCCTGTTCTCTTTCCACCTTTTCGGGCATCACCTGCGACTCGCTGCCGCTTGGAGTAAACGATCCGGGATCAAGCCCATACCGTAATGCCCCGGCGCCAAAGTCAAACGAATGCTGCTGGTTCCTGTAGTAAGTGAAATTTGCTTTGGCAAATAACTGCTGCACTTTAAACTGCAGCCGGAATGCATTCACCTTATTTTCCTCGCTGATCACTTTGTATTGGTATTCATCAAACCCTGCTACAAAAATTCCCGTTAGCTTGTTCGTAAAGCTCTTCTTCCACTTAATATTGACATTACGGTTTGAATAGCCATAGGTAGTATCACTGTTCAGCGAAAACCGGTCATTGCTAAAGTATCCGTTAAGATAGATCGTATTAAAGCTGTCAACCTGGTGGCTGATGCCAAGATTGATATCCTGGAAAGAAGCCCGGCTGTTTTTATATTCATCCGGCAGCAGGTCCAGCAGCCAGTTGGCATAAGTGCTTCTTCCGCCAAAAATAAACGATGTCCTGTCTTTCGTTATCGGCCCTTCCAGGTTTATACGACTGGTAATGGCGCCAATTCCGGCGGAGCCTGTAATTGTTTTTTTATTGCCTTCGCGGCTATTAATATCAAGCACAGAGGCAAGGCGCCCCCCAAGGCGGGCCGGAATGCTGCTTTTATACAGCTCAATATCCTTAACCAGCTCGGGATTAAATGCAGAAAACATCCCGAAAAAGTGAGAAGGATTATAGATGGTAGCATCATTAAACAAAATCAGGTTCTGGTCGGCAGAACCGCCCCGCACATTAAACCCTGTGCTGGCTTCGCCCACCGTTTTTACACCCGGCAATGTGGTAATGACCCGCAGCACATCGGCCTCGCCAAACAGGGATGGCACTCTCCTGATATTTTCCACGCTCAATCTTTCCACTCCCATCTGCACCTGCATCACATTAGAGCTTTTTTGTGCTGATACCACTACTTCTTTCAGTGTTATTACCTGTTCGGCAATATCTATATTAAACTTACCGTCCCCGTATACCATCAGCGGGAGGCGGGTATCTTTCATACCGATAGCCATGATGGTAAGCGTATGCTTACCGGTAGGCACCGTGAGGGAGTACTGGCCGTAAGCGTCAGTTACTGCAGCATGCGCAGAGCTGATAAAAACGGAAGCATTGATCAGCGGTTCGCCTGTTTTTCCATTCCTGACCACGCCGGATACAATAGCATTTCCTTTCAGCGTATTGGTGCGGGGGCCCACTTCGTACAGCCTGTTTTCAGAGGCTTCCTGCCTTTGCCGTGTCAGTTCCGTATGAAAATCCCTGACAGTATCTTTTTGCTCTGCCTGCTTTACGGTGGCCGGGCCGGAATTAAAAAATCCCGGGGGCAGGGCAGTTACCACCCTGATACCTTTCGTTATGAATACCCTGTCCTGGTTGTCAATAGAAAATAAAAGGCCTGCGGGGGCAAGCGCCTCATTCAGCAGATCGGGCAATGTCCTGTCCTGGGCAGCAAAAGCAACTTTTACCGAATCGGTATCGGCCGGATTATAATAGAAGCGGCCCTACCCTTCCTTTTCCAGTTTCTGAAATAGAGCTGACAATGTCAGCGTATCTATGCTGCCTGATATTTTTCTTTCGCCATTTTGTTGTGCTGCAGCTTTCAGGCCTGTCAGCAGAAAAAACAGCAGCATCGCCCGTGTCAGTCTCATAGCAGTGATTAAAGCTTGTTGTAATAATCTATTAATGATGTAATGAATAATTCTCGATTCTCTTTATACCTTATTCCTTTCTGCTTTTTAAATTGTATTACCTGTCTTTGCCTGTCTTTCATCAGGTTTAGCAGGTGCCGCTGCTTTTTTACTAAATGGTATTTCCCGTTTACCAGCACATAAAACTCATCAGCGCTAATAAAGTGCCGCTCATAGAGCGTGCCTTCAATTTTTTCCTGCAAAAGCTTTACTCTCCTGATATACAGCCTCAGCTTTCCGTTGTCATGTATTTTCTGGTAAAATCCGGCAGGAATCTTTTCCTCCTTATTTGTCCCCATCAGCACAAATTCATCCGTTCCTATCAGGAAAGCGCTTGTTTTTTCCTTAACAATAACATAGCTTAATCCTGCCCCGGCCCTGGTCACCACAGTACCCTCATAGCTGTCATATAAAAGCGGCAGATCATAATACCAGGTACCCTCATACCTGACCGCACCGTTTTGCCATTTATCTATCTTATAATAAGCATTGCCGATTATTGCCGGTGAATAACCCAAAAATTGCCGGCCATTATAAATAGGTGACTGCTGTGCCCATCCCTGGTAATAAACCTGTTGCAAGGGGTCTTTTACCATTTTATTAAATAAAGAATCACCAGCCTGGGCATATAGGGTTTGGTAAAAGAAGAGGGAGGAAAGGAACAGAAGTATCCGGGACATAAAGATTATCGTTCAAAGTCTTAAATATACCAGAAAAAACAACATAAAAAATTTTAAAGTGTTCGCCGGTTGCCAGAGCGAATAAAATGACCAAAAGCCTGCAAAACCGGTGAGCGGCCGGAAACACAAGTACAAGCAAAAAACCGCGGCAGCTACTCAATCAGCAAACCCGGATCACTACTAATGAAATGATTCTGCGGCTCTGGTTGTACCAGTAAATACAAAAAGCCTGTCGCAGCTTCACTGGTAGCTTTCTTCCTGCTCTTTTTGCTCCCCTATCTCGCTTATCAGCTCAGCTACCAGCGCCGTCCACCCGGTCTGGTGATTAGCACCAAGCCCGCGGCCTGTATCTCCATGAAAGTATTCATAGAAAGATACCAGGTGCTCATTGCCCGGCTGCTTATAAAACCAGTTATAATCGCCATACAAAGGCCGGTTACCGTCCGCATCTTTCTCAAACAGGCTGATGATCCTCCGCGAAAGCTCATTAGCTACTTCAGTAATCGTCAGCCTTACCCCGGAGCTTGCCGGGTATTCCACCAGCAATGAGTCGCCATAAAACTCGCCATACTTACGCAGCGACTGTATGATGAGAAAGTTGATAGGCATCCAGACGGGCCCTCTCCAGTTAGAGTTGCCCCCAAACATATCAGATGTGGAATCACCCGGATCGTAACGGATGCTGTATACATGCCCCTGCACCTCTACTGAATAAGGATGCTGGTCATGATATTTGGACAGCGCCCGGATGCCACCGGGAGATAAAAAACCTTCCTCATCCAGCAGGCGGCGAAGCAGATCGATCAGCCGGTCTTTTGGCACAAGTGATAATAGTAGTTCCCCGTCTATACTCCTCTCTTCATTGGGCCAGAATTTTGCATGCTTCTTCCTGTAATTTTCAAACCAGGTAGTTCGCTTTTTAAAGTCGGTAAGCCTGTCCATTATTTTTTTACTAATGGTGGATACCGCATACAGGGGGGCCATGCCCACTACGGATTGTATTTTAAGCGGTACGGGATCATCTCCCATCACGCACAGCACATCATAAAAAAACCGGTCCTCCTCATTCCACAATCCATGCTCATTCAATGCTTCTGCAATCAGCACAAAATGTTCAAAAAATTTTGTAGCCGTATCTTCAAACGTAATATCATGCACAGCTATTTCCAGCGCCATATCCATCATGTCGAGCGCATAGGTACCCATCCAGCTTGTACCATCGGCCTGCTCCAGTTGCACTTCTCCCGGAAAATGAAAGCTGCGGTTAAACACACCTATATTATCCAGGCCCAGGAAGCCGCCTTCAAAAATGTTGTTGCCCTCAATATCTTTCCGGTTTATCCACCAGGTAAAGTTGATCAGCAGCTTATGAAATACTTTTTTCAGGAAATCAATATCGCCTTTACCTGATTGCCGCTTCTCAATATGATATACCTGCATAGCAGCCCAGGCCTGTACGGGAGGGTTTACATCGCTGAAGTTCCATTCATATGCCGGTAGCTGCCCGTCCGGCTTCATGTACCATTCCAGCATCACCAGCAGCAACTGGTGCTTTGCAAAAGTGGGATCCACCACCGCCATAGAAATACACTGAAAGGCCAGATCCCAGGCCGCATACCAGGGATATTCCCATTTATCCGGCATCATGATGATATCCTGGTTTTTCAGGTGTGTCCAGTCATGGTTGCGCCCCGTGTTTCTTGCACCATTTATGGGTGTAATGCCATCGCTTTGCGTCAGCCATTCCTCCACATCAAAATGATAATACTGCTTGCTCCACAGCACACCGGCCAGCGCCTGCCGCTGGATGCGGGCCATATCCTCACTCATATTTTTTGGCAGTATAGCAGCATAAAAATCATCCGCTTCATGCTTCCGCAAAGAAAAAATATCGGCAAAGCCCGCAATAAAGGGGTTATCTGCCTGCTTGCTGCACAGGCGGCAGTAAATCGTTTTGGTAGCGCCACCGGGTATTTTCATTTTATATACCGGGCTGAATTTTGTACCGCTTTTCTGCTTTGACAGCTCTTCAGTATGCTCCCCGTTAACAATAGCCCGGTTAAAAGCATCTTTTGTAAAGATGGAAGGGGAAGGAACGCCGGTTACAATCGCAGTATTGGTTTCATTCTCGGTAAAAAAAAGTTTATCCGCCGGCTGAAAATAAAAGTAATAATCTCCCAGCCGCTCATGCAGAACCCGTACACCTGTTTTATTAAGCAGGGAAATAACAGGCTGCTCCTTCAGGCTTCCATTTTGCCACCGGTTATAAAACCAGAGTGTGGGCAGTACAGTGATCTCCGCTGCCTCACTATAGCGGTTGGTAATATCTATTTTTATAAAAATATCCTGTGCGCTTTGTTTGGCATAAGTAATAAGCACATCAAAATACCTGTTATCATTAAATACTCCCGTATCAAGTATTTCATACTCCGGATCCAGGTGTCCGCGTTTCGCATTTTCTGCTATTAGCTGCTCATACGGAAAGGCCTGCTGCGGATACTTGTACAGGTACTCCATGTAGTAATGCGTAGGCAAATTATCAAGATGATAATACAGCTCTTTCACATCTTCGCCATGATTGCCCTGGGGATTACTAAGCCCAAAAAGCCTTTCTTTCAAAACAGGGTCTTTGCCATTCCACAGTGCTACCGCAAAACAGAGGTTGCCAAAAAAATCAGAAATGCCGCCCAGGCCATCCTCTCCCCACTTGTAGGCACGGCAGTGTGCATGATCAAAAGGGAAATAATGCCAGGCGCTGCCATTGGTGCTGTAGTCTTCCCGCACAGTGCCCCATTGCCTTTCGCTCAGGTAGGGGCCCCATTGTGCTAATGGTATGGCCCGTGTTGCATTTACCGCCAGCCGCTGATGTTCTGCCGTCATCTGTTATATTTTATTAGCAAAGAGTTTCTGCGCAAATTTAATCCTTTCCCTTCAGGGCATGCTGCCCGCTAACGACGGGTAATTCTGAGGCCCGGCCTCTTACGAAGAGCAGGCAGCATTATAACATAACTAAAGAATGATGTGGCGGCCGGTTATTATTGATAGCGGCGGCTCAGGTCAAGCAATATTTTCTTATGCTCATCTGTAATGACCAGCGTAGTATCTGCCGGCACAAAGTGAATTTTAAAAGATTGTATGGCTGCCTGCGGCCGCTGAATATTGTAGCCTATCAGCCGCAGGTGCTGCAGCGCATCAAAATGGTCAGGCACCTGTACATGCGTAGTATCATACCAGAGGCCATAGCCCTGCTGTGCCAGTTGCTGCCAGGGAAAATAACGGCTGGGATCCACTTTTCTTCCCGGTGCAATATCTGCATGTCCCACAAAGTTGGCAGTTGGTATGGCGTATGCCTTCTTCAGCCGTTCCAGCAGGGTAAGCAGGCTGCTGATCTGCGCCGGCGGGAAGGGTTCAGAGCCGTTATTATCTATCTCAATGCCGATGCTGCTGCTGTTAAGATCAGTATTATTGCCCCACTTGCTCACGCCTGCGTGGTGGGAGCGCAGCAGATCGTTTAGCATGTGGTGTACAGTTCCGTCCCTGCATATTACATAGTGTGAGCTTACCTGTGTCCTTTCCAGCGTAAAAGTCCGCAGCGTTTGCTCGCAACTATTCTGTGCGGTATGGTGTATCACCACAAAATTGGGCCTCCGCATACTCAGGTTTGTTGTGCCCACCCAAGGCTGTACATAAGGCAATCCTGCTGAATCTTTCAGCGGGTACTCCCGCAGCATTTTTGCATACGCTTTTACTTGCTTTTTATACTTCTTGTTGGTAGCTGCATAGCGGTGAGGCGTACAGGCTATAAACAGGGCTAAAGCGGCTACGCCGGTAAGAAAGTATTTCATGTAGCTGTTTTCTGTATGCAATAGTAATGAAAACTAAATAAGCAATTATTACCGGCGGCACTATTCCATCGTTTCCTCCAGGAATGCCAGCCTTCCATCCTTAGTCATGCCCTGGATGATGACACGAAATGCCTGCGTCACATCATTATTGTAAAAGGTCAGCCTGATTTTATTATTACCCGGAACGGCAATCACCTGCGGATTCCAGTACAGGGTGGTACGCAAATCCCTGCGATCATTTTCCGGCCGGAAACTGGCGTAGTTGGGGGAATAAAATTCACGCAGCTCCGTATATCCCATCACCACATCTTTGGGCAACCCCTGGCCCGGGACAGATTTCGCATCATCCCCGCGGCGGGTATAAATGGCAATAGCCCCGCCTGAGCCACCGCCGGCTCCACCCATAAATGGCGGCCGGAATACTTTTACAAAAGCGATATCTGATGCCGGAATGCTGGATATCATGGACACATCTGTGATCATTTCATTCAGATAAAGCTGGGGGGTGCCTCCCCGCCAACTCATAGAGGGGTTACCGCCAGAAGCATTATTTATTTGCAGTCCGGCCACCCTGCCTTGTAAAAAAGAAAAAATATTCATAGCAGCAATCGCAGATGGATCATTTACAAGGTCAAATTTATATGCCTCCCCCATAGCAAAAGAGCCAGAAGAATATTTTTCGTCCATCATATCAATAGGTGATTTCCCTTTTGACTTTACTACTACTTCCTCCAGCATTTTTCCTTCATACTGCCGGAAGAGTTCTGCCGCTTCTCCCGCCAGTAGCGTATGCCGCCAGTTGCCCACCGTATCAAAAGGGTTAAACAAGTCCGGCCTGGCTTTCTGATTTTGCGAAAAAGGCGGCAGCTTGTTTTCTAAAAATTTTACCGTGGCGTTTTTTAATCCCTTCCCTTTCTGAAACTGGTAATAAATCTGTGTGCTGTCAAACAAAACAGTGTTGGGATCATTAAAAGTGCCATCCGGCTTTACCGGCACTACAAGGATGCCCCCTCCGCTATCTGCCTCCTTATCTCCTTTTTTTTGCGATTTAGCAATCAGGATGATATCTCCCGCATCCATCAGCTCCGAAGGCATGGCCCCGTACACACGGCCTGATAAAGTGAGATAAGCCGTATCCCGCTGGTATTTAATGGTGGGAAATTTTCCTTTTGCCACTTCATCCCATTTAAAGCGGCGCCAGCCATGTGTCATCATCACCAGGTCAAGGTGCTGCTGCACCTGCGGCGAATGGTCCCGGAAATAATAAGCAGGGTTATGTACATGCCCCCTCAGATCGGCAGCCAGCATCAGGTGGGCTATCACATTATTACTACTGTCAGAGCCGATACCTGCATCCGTTACCGCTACTGAAAGGCTGGCCAGCATGCTATCCGGCACGCTGATCTCTATTTCATTCCTGGCTCTTTTATTCAGCCCCCAGTGCTGCACGCGGAAAGCAGGAGCAAAAAGATATTCTCCATTATTGATAAAAACAATCCGCTCAGCCAGCGGCACCCATTTGCTGTCAAATACAGAAATAGTAAGGATGCCGCTCGGCAACTGGTCAGCCGGTATGGTACCCTTCACCTCGCCTGATGAAATGTCTCTTGTCGTTTTAAAAACCATTTGCTGGTTCATAGTGCCCAGCACATGAATGGTACCAGGGTTGGCAGCCGATGGCGCCAGTACGGAAAAAATATTCTTATTGCCTGACCATGCCAGTTGCAGGGCCACCCCTTCAGCTTTCGCAGCGGGCAGCGGAGTAGTATAATCCTTACCCTTTTCGTCTTTCCATTTGGCGGTAAACACATCTCCCTGCTTTGGTGCTATAAAAAAACTGCCCATGCCATCGTGCACCACCCGCAGGCTATCCATCACTTTGCCGGATTTATCCACCACCACACCTTTAATCTTCACCGGCTGCCCCCACTGGTCGCTGGCTTTAAAAGCCACCCTGTTTGCCACCCCGGTAATGATATTTCCCCCTTCGGGAAAAAAACGCAGCTCCGGTACCGCTGCCGGCATACGGGCCGGTGGCGCACCGGAGGTATTCAATATCCTGATATTATACTGGTAAATAAAAGCAGTATCAAAATTCAGCATCCATTTTGTATACGCCTTCACATGCACGGCTTTTCCTTTAAACTCAGCAGGGATATCAAAATGCCCGTTAGTGGTACCATCCACCACCGGGCTGATAGTGCGGTAAAGCAGGCGGCCCTGCTCATCCGTCCAGTCGGCATAAAAAGTTTTGCTCGCTTCTGCCGGGAACAAACCCTCCATCAGGTAGGCTTTAAACCAAACCGTTTCACCCGGCGCATAGGCCGGCTTATCATAATGCAGGTATATTTTTTCCTGCCCGTATTCGCTGGCATAGCGGGCAAGGGTGGAATCTATATTTTGTGCAAATACGGATGGTACAATAAAAGACAGGGTAACAATAATAAAAAGTAATCTCATCAGTAACTCTTTTCAGGGCTTAAAGATACAAGCCTGAAAGTTACTGCATACAGGCGGAGCCGGCAAAAGCGTTAACAGTTTTGCAACAGTGCCCTTACATATTTCTCCGGTATTGCCCGCCCACTTCGTACAGGGCATGCGTGATTTGCCCCAGGGAGCAGTATTTCACTGTTTCAATCAGCTCTGCAAAAAGGTTTTCGTTATTCACCGCTGCTTTTTTCAGGCGGCTCAGCATTTCCCCCGCCTTCTTTTCATTTCTTTCATGAAAAGCGCCAAGGTTTGCAATCTGCTGCTCCTTTTCTGCTGCCGTGCTGCGGATCACCTCGCCGGGTATAATGGTGGGAGAACCGTTTTTATTAAGAAAAGTATTAACACCTATCAGCGGAAGCTCACCCGTATGTTTTTGATGCTCATAATACAGGCTTTCCTCCTGGATTTTATTGCGCTGGTACATGCGCTCCATAGCACCCAGCACCCCGCCCCGTTCTGTAATGCGGTCAAATTCCGTCAGCACCGCTTCCTCTACCAGGTTGGTCAGCTCTTCGATGGCAAAGCTGCCTTGTATAAAGTTTTCCGTTCTGGCAGTGCCCAGCTCCCGGTTAATGATAAGCTGTATGGCCATAGCCCGCCGCACACTTTCTTCGGTGGGTGTGGTGATGGCTTCGTCATACGCATTGGTA
>DAOLFO010000389.1:0-2778 GCA_035326305.1 Chitinophagaceae bacterium | reverse complement strand
AATGATCTTCGGGTTCAGCCCGCCCATGGCGCCCCTTGATGCCAGCGAGCGGATAAACACCTGCGGGTGCAGGTACCAGCGGCTCATGCGTACCCGGTCGCCCAGCAGCGCCCCGTGATGAAATGGAGAGGAAGGATCCACGCAGAGTATACCGGCACTTTTGCCATCTTTTATTAATTCATGAATAAGCGCATCGGTCAGGGTGCTTTTGCCGGCACCGGGCGGCCCGGTGATGCCAATCACAGGTGGCTGATGGGTCAGCAGCAGTTGCTGCAGGAAATGTAAATAGCCCGGCGCTTCATTTTCCACCAGGGAAATGCTGCGTGCCAGGGCCCTGCGGTCGCCTGTAAGAAGTTGTTCTGTGAGCTTTTGCCACATAGTGGTGATGGTGCTGGTTTTTATAGTGTAAGATAATTGATTGTTGGTAGAGAAGGGCTGCTTATCGTTGCCAGATGATAGTTGGCCGATAGTCGCTCACTCCGCAAGTAATACAATCATCCATCAACAAACAACTGCCAACGAACCTTAAACCTTGAACTTTAAACCTTAAACTATCAAACTTCCCAAACCTCTCTACCTTTGCCGTATGACCAATTTCATTCCCATATTCCCGCTGGGCATCGTCGTGTACCCCGGTGAGGAGCTGAACCTTCATATTTTCGAGCCACGGTACAAGCAGCTTATCCGCGAATGCCACGAAACACAAAAACCATTTGGCATACCGGCAGTAATAGAAAACAAGCTGCATGATTTTGGTTCGCTTGTATCCATTACGGCAATAGTGAAGGAGCATGATAATGGCGAAATGGACATCCGCACCCGCGGCAGCAGGGTATTCCGCATACTGGAAGTGATCAAAGAGATACCGGATAAGCTGTACAGCGGCGCCATCGTCAATTACCCTGATAATGAAGAAGCGGGCAACCGTGAAAAAATGCGCCGCATCATGAGCGATCTGCGGGAGCTGCACCGGGTGCTGCAGGTGAGCAAATCATTTTCCAAAAAAGAAGAAGAGCTGGTAAGCTATGATGTGGCGCATCATGCCGGCCTTTCGCTGCAGGAAGAGTATGAGCTGCTCACCCTGATGCAGGAAAAACAGCGGCAGGAATACCTGCAGCGGCATTTAAACAAAGCAGTGGCGGCCGCCAGCCGTATGGAAGAGCTGAAGGAAAAGATAAAGCTCAACGGCCATTTTAAAGAGCTGAAAGGGTTTGATCTCTGATATGCCAATATGCACTGACTGATATTAGTACATGCGTATTTACGATTAAGCCCTTTGTATTTCCTTTGCGGTTATATTTTTCAACCGCAAAGCATGCGCAAAGTTGTCGCAGAGGGCGCAAAGAAACCAGCCACCCCCTACTCATTACTCACCTTCCACCTCACTCCCCTCTCTCCCAAATAGCTCAGTACAAACTCAAAACATGCTTCCCGGTTGCCCACCAGCTCCGGCGGATACACGCCTTTCTCTGTAAACAGGCCCTGCAGGATGAGCTCCGCCGCAGCCGTACAGGTATAGCCCGTGGTGCGGGCCATGGAGCTGATGCCCGTGGCAGCATCATAATGATCCAGCAGCCCGTAGCGGATGATCTTCCCTTCGCCTTTGATGATGATCTGCATCACCGTCAGCTCAGGCTCACCCGGCTGCAGCTTCCATTGCGGCAGCAGCAGGCTCACGGCCATATCCAGCGGGCGAACAGGTAGCCCGTTAACAGTAACCGGCGCTGTGCTGAAAAATCCTGCTTCCTGCAGCGCTATTACCAGGTCGAGGTGGCCGGGGTAGCGCCATGTTTTTTCTTTCATATCCGGTATATGCGACATGGTATAGAGCAGTGAGCGCAGCCCGTCGGTATTAAAGGCTTCCAGTGTGCCGGCGCCTTCCACTTGCATCAGCTCACGGTCAGTCAGCGCCGGCAGGGTGACGACCTGCCCGTTTTGCACCAGCCGCGCCGGGCGGGTATATTCTTCTATCACATCTATGGGGGAAAAAGGGGCTTTGTAGTAAAACGGCGGCTGCGGATGCTGCGGCAGCCCGCCCACATAGCAGGCAAAGCTGTCTATCTTCATGAGTGCATTATAGCGGCCCAGCACCAGGTTGCTCATGCCCGGGGCCACCCCGCAGTCGGTGATCACCGTTACCCCGTGCTGCCGCGCCAGTGCATCGAGTGTCAGCGCATTTTCCGGGAAAAAGGAAATATCGGCCACATGCTTTCCCGCAGCAATGGTGGCCTGCAGGGTGGCATAGCCCATAAAGCCGGGCACGGCTGTTATCACCAGGTCAAAGGGAGTGAGCCAGTCCCTGTAGTTATCCGTTTGCCGCAGGTCGGCCTGCATGGTGCGGATGGCAGGATTTTTTTGCTGCAGCGCCGCCAGCTTATCAGCACTGGCATCAAAAGCAGTAACAGTATGTGAGGCGGCCAGGTCCAGCGCCATGGCGTGACCGACCATACCGGCGCCGAGGAGAGCAATCGTCATAAGCGGCTTTTTAGAATGCAAAGGTAAAGAATGGGGTTCTGGCAGGCAGTTGATACGTGTTGCCGGTCGCTACAAATGCCAACTGCTGATTAGTGCCTGATGAGCCTGCTTTTTTATTCTCTGTGTGCCGGGTATTTTCCAAATTGTTTCTTGTACTGCCGAACCGGGTCATAAATATGTGTGCCTGCCTGCAAGAAGTATGAGCACAGTTGGTAATAGTGTGACTCAGGGGGTAATAAATGCCAGCCGATACGGTAATTCTGTCCGCCCATACATGAGTTCTATCGGCCGATACAGCAACTT